>JBNMNI010000165.1:0-4168 GCA_051275375.1 Maricaulis sp.
GTGATCCGCCCGGTCGGTGCACCGATGAGCGACTATCAGGGCATTATCGCGGCACCGGGCCACCAGCTCGACCCCGCCCTGGTACTGGCGGCGGCGGGCGGTTCGGCGCTGGTGTTCGACAATTGGTATGAGCCCGAAGCCTGCAACAGATCGGCTTTGCGCGGCACCGACACCTCAACGATTGCGGATCTCGCCGGCGGGGCCGACGCCTATTTTCAGGCCCGTGCGGCAGAGCATCCGGCCCATTTTCGCAAGACGGCACGCCTGCAGCGCAATGCCGAGCGCGAATTCGGCCCCGCGCGGATCGAGTTCGGTGATCCTGCCGGCGCCCTGTTCGATCAGCTTTGCGCCTGGAAGCGGGCGCAATACCACCGCAGCGGCAAGCTCGATGTGCTGGACATTGGCTGGGTCCGTTCGGTCCTGACCGCGCTGCACCAGGGCGAGAGCGGCGAATTCGGCGGGCTGACCGCATCGCTCTGGTTCGGCGACCGTCTCGCGGCGGTGGAATTCGGGCTCGCGGCCGGCGGCGTCTATCATTCCTGGTTTCCGGCCTATGATCCGGAACTGGCCCGCTTCTCGCCGGGATTGCTGCTGATGCAGGGCATTTTCAGACGCGCGCATGAGCACGGGATAGAGCGGATCGATCTCGGCGCCGGCGGCGGTCACTACAAGAAATACTACCGCAGCTACGAAGTCCCCCTCGGGCAGGGCCGCGCACTGCGGCCGGGCCTGGCAGCACTCGGCATTCGCAGCTGGGAACTGGCCGAAGCGGCCGCCCGTATCATGCCGGCCAGGCTGGCCGACATCCCCGTCCGGCTGCGGCGGCGCTGGTCCCAGGCCTGCGCCTTCGAGGCCAGGCTCACACCGCGACTGGCCAGTATGGCCCGGGCATTCTCGCTTTAGCCGCGAAAATCGAACAGGCGCCGGCCCTCGGCGAAGTTCCGGATCAGATAGATCGCCGGCGTATCGAAAGCCGCGACCAGAAGCTTGACGAGGATCTGGCCGAGAATCAGGCTGCCGATCGCGGCGAGCGGCACCGTGCCGAGAAATCCGACACTGATGAAGATCGCGCTATTGAGAATCTGCGACACCATGGTCGAGATATTATTGCGGAACCAGAGCCGGTTCCTGCCGGCGTCGCGCTTCTGAAAATAATGAAAAATAAGCACGTCAGCACTGGCGCTGATGCCGAAGGCGACCATGCCGGCGATATTGAGCCGGTTGCCGGTCGAGAAGATCGCGGCGAAGGCGCCCTGTCGCTCGGGCGTCCAGCTGTCAGCAACCGTGATGAAGCTGAAAACGTCCTCGGCATTGAGCGCATAGAGCAGCAGAACGAACATCAAGACCCGCATCACCAGACCAACCAGCACAACGCAAAGCGCATAGCTGCGGCCCCAGATTTCGCTGATGACGTCGGTGGCCAGATAGGTGAGACCGAAAGCGATTGTGCCAGCAGGCACCAGGACTGACAGGCCGCCGAAATGGAAGTTCTGGATCTTGACCGACGTCAGGGCGGCGAGCACCAGCGAGACCATGAACAGGCCGATGCAGAAGAAGAGCGTAATCGTCTTGCGCGTCAGACGGCCGCCTTCATGCAGCTCTTGCTCCGCATCCGCCCCCATACCGCCACTGACCCCTTTCCGGATTCAGAATCGACTGGATCGACAATAGTGTGATTTGGTTTTCGGAAAAGACGCTTTTAATCGACGGCTTTAGACAGCGGCGCGGCTGCGGAAGGCGGCCGCCAGCGTGCCGTCATCGAGATAGTCCAGCTCGCCGCCGACCGGGACGCCGCGCGCCAGCGATGTCACAGACACCCCCGTCGGCAGCAGCTTGTCGGCGAGATAATGGGCCGTGGTCTGGCCATCGACCGTGGCGTTGAGGGCGAGGACGATCTCGACCACCTCCTCGCGCGCCGCGCGCTCGATCAGCTTGGGTATGTTGAGATCGTCCGGCCGCACACCATCGAGCGCCGACAATACCCCGCCGAGCACATGATAGCGGCCCTTGAAGGCGCCGGCGCGCTCGAGCGCCCACAGGTCGCCAACCGTCTCGACGACGCAGATTGCCATGGGCAACCGCCCCGGCGAGGCACAGACGGTGCAGGGATTGGTGACATCGAGATTGCCGCACTCGCCGCAGGCGCCAATCTTGTCGGCGGCGTCGGCCAGGGCTTCGGCCAGCGGCCGCATCAGGCTGTCGCGCTTGCCGAGCAGATGCAGCGCCGCACGGCGCGACGAACGCGGGCCGAGGCCTGGCAGCTTGGCCAGCAGGGCCATGAGGCGTTCGATTTCGGGGCCGGCAGAGGCGGTGCGCATCGGGTCAGGTCCTGACGGTTCAGAGCGGCAGGGACATGCCGGGCGGCAATTGCAGGCCGCCGGCGGCCTCTTTCATCACCTCCTGCTGCAAGGCTTCCATCTTGCGCCGGGCGTCATTATAGGCCGCCATCACCAGATCCTCGACGATCTCGCCCTCGGCCGGTTCCAGCAGGGACGGGTCGATCGACAGGGCACGCATCTCGCCCTTGCCGCTGAGCGTCAGCGACACCAGGCCGGCACCGGCTTCGCCAATGACCTGGCTGGCGGCGAGTTTTTCCTGCGCCTCGGTCATTTTCTGCTGCATGGCCTGGGCCTGCTTCATCAATCCCATCAGATCGGTCATGCGCGATTCTCCGCTTGGCTGGCAGTGTCTGTCGGTTCGGGTTTGGCGGCCTCGATGACGCGGACGATCTCGGCACCGGGGAAGAGGCGCAGGGCCTCCTCGACGGCCGGGTCATTGCGCACCGCTTCCATGCGCGCCTGCTTGCCACGCTGGCGGCGTTCCGACCAGGTCTCGCCACCCTTGGCATTGGCATCGGCCAGCACCATCCAGCGCGTCTCGGTCCATTCCTGCAGGCGTTTGGACAGGCGCTGCGCCAGATCGGACGGCGCGTCCTCGGCCGGCTGATAGGTCATCGCCCCGGGTCTGAAGGAGACCGGGCGGACGCAGCGCTCGACATCGAGTTGCAAAATGATGTCGCGGCGCTCCTGCAACATCGCAATCAGCGCCTCGAACGTATCCGGGCCGGGCTGGATTTGCGGCGTGACGGCAGCGATCTCTGCCGGCTCGGCCGCAATCGAGGCCTGGACGGGAGGGACAGAGTCGGCCGGCGCAGCGGCCGGCTCAGGCTTTCCCGGCGCCTCCCTGTCTGCCGCAGCCGGAGGCTGGCTGGCAAGCAGGCGGGCGGCATCTTCCGGCGGCGGCAGCATCGAGGCCGCCACCACACGCAACAGGGTCATCTCGGCAGCGGCCAGCGGATCGGGCGCCGTGCGGACATCCTCCAGACCGGTCAGGAGCAGTTTCCACAAACGGGTCAACTGGGCCAGGCTCTGGCTTTCGGCGATCACGGCCAGGCGCTGCACCGTATCGGCAGCCTCGCCCAGGTCGGCACCGGTGCCGACCGCCTTCACGCGCGAGGCGGCATGGACATAATCGAGCAGATCGCGCGTCACCACGACCGGGTCGCCGCCGGCATCATAGAGCGAGGTCAGCTCGGTGAGGGCCTCCCTCGTCCGCGCCGCCAGCGCATGTTCGAGCAGATCGAGCACCCGGGCACGATCGGCCAGGCCGAGCATGTCGCGGATCTGGATCGCCGTCACCGGACCATCGGCCTCGGCGCCCTGGACGATGGCCTGGTCGAGCAGGGACAGGCCGTCGCGCACCGAGCCCTCGGCAGCGCGGGAGATCAGTGACAGGCCGTCCCGCTCGACCGAGGCCGATTCGAGACCGCAAATCCGTTCGAGATGATCGGTCAATACCTCGCGGTCGATCCGCTTGAGATCGAAACGCTGGCAGCGCGACAACACAGTCACGGGAACCTTGCGGATCTCGGTGGTGGCGAAAATGAATTTGGCGTGCTCGGGCGGCTCTTCCAGCGTCTTCAACAATGCGTTGAAGGCGGAGGTCGAGAGCATGTGGACCTCATCGATGATGTAGACTTTATAGCGCGCCGAAACCGGGGCATAGCGCACGCCCTCGAGGATTTCGCGTATATCGCCGACACCGGTGCGCGAGGCGGCATCCATCTCCATCACATCGACATGGCTGGAGCGGGCGATGGCATCGCAATGCTCGCCGCGCACATCGAGCTTCATCGAGGGGTGATTGATCTGCGCATTGCGGAAATTCA
>JBNMNI010000166.1:0-4149 GCA_051275375.1 Maricaulis sp.
CGCATGCGGCGCCGCAAGCGGATGAAAACGATCGAGGCGAGCGCGACCAGCAGCAGGAGATTGCCGGCCAGAATCACAAGGGTCAGCCGGTCACCCGGCTCCAGCACAGCTCCATCGCCCAGGATGGCCACCGAGGTCAGTGACACAATCACGAGCGACAGCACGAAACCGATGCCAAACAGAGCCGCCGAGCGCGGCGACACATTCTTGATCAATGGCGCTGACTGTGGCGATTTCAACCGCTATTCCTCTGACAAGTTGCGGTATCATTGCCTCGTTGTTGCATGAAATCAACACCCGTGCCGCAGCCGCCACAAGGCTCAGGATTCATCACCGAGTTCGGTGAGCCGGCGCGCCAGCGTATTGCGGTTGAGGCCAAGCAATTCAGCGGCCTTGGACCGGTTACCCTCGGCCCGCGCCAGTGCCTGCTCAAACAGGGCTCGATCCAGCGCATCAATCGCCACCTGGCGCGCATCCGCTTCGGTCAGCGCGAAGCTGGCCAGGCTGGAAGCCCGGTTCGCCAGCTCGCCCGGCCGCTCGGCGGTATCGGTCCGCACGGCGCGGGCGACATCCTCGGGGCCGGCGATACGGCCGCGGGTCTCCAGCGCCAGCCGCGACAGGACGGAGCGCAATTCAACCACATTGCCAGGCCAGGCGGCGCTTTCAATCAGGGTCAACGCCGCGGGCGCCAGGTGCAGCACGGCCTGACGGTCGCGCTGGGCGAACTCAGCGAGGAAGGCCTCGCACAGGACGGCGATGTCGCTGCGGCGCTCGCGCAGGGGCGGTACGGTGATGACGCCTTCGGACAGACGCGCCAGCAAGCGGCCATCAAGGGTCTCGCTGCCGGGGATGGAGACGGTGGCGATCACACGGCCGGGGCCGGTATCGAGGGCGTCGCGCGCCGCCCTTTGCTGTTGCGGGCCCCACTCGTCGAGGCGCAGCCACAACACCTGGGCCGATGATGAGGTCGATGCAAAAATGTCCTGGGTTGAGTGCGATGGCGTCATCAGCACAGCGTCCGCGATAGCCACGCCCCGGGCACGCAATAGGGCATCGGCGGCTTGCCGCTTGCCTGCCCCTGGTTCACCCATAATCGTCACATGCGCACGACTTGTTGCCGCACGGGCGACGGATTTGAACGTCGATTGCATCGCCGCCGACTGGCCGATGAATCCGGTCGGCTCGATCGCGGCCTTTTCCGGGCGGCGGATCGAGGCCTCGCCGAGTGCGGAGGCGACGCTGGCGATCATATCATCCAGATCGAAGGGTTTGGGCAGGTATTCATAGACGCCGCCCTTTTCGGCATTGATCGCGGTTGAGGCGGTCGCCTGGGCGCTCATGACGATGACCGGCAAATCGGCGCGCAGGCGTTTGACCAGACCCAGGCTCTCGAGAAAACTGGTGCCGTCGAGCAGGACGTCGGCGAGCAGGAGATCGCCCTCGCCGGCCCGGACCCAGTTGAGGACGGCATCGATCGAGGCGGTCGCCCGGACCTGGTAGCCGGCCGAGCTCAGGGCGCGCGACAGGATCAGCTTGAGGCTTTCATCGTCTTCCAGCAGCAGGATGCGCGCGCTCATTTCAGCTCTTCCTTGTGCATGGGCAGCCGCAGATTGAAAACGGTGCGTCCGGGCATGCTTTCATAGTCGAGTTGTCCGTCATGCAGGGCCATGATGCGCGCCGAAAAAGCAAGCCCAAGGCCTTCGCCGGCGGGCTTGGTGGTCACGAAGGGGGTGAAGATCCCGGTTCCCAGTGTCGCCGGAATGCCCTCGCCATTATCCATCACCGACAGCAGAAGCGGGGTGGCGACATCGCCGGTGCGGCTGCGCGGGCCGGCATCGAACCGGGTCGAGACGGTGATTTTCGGTTCGCGCCGGCCGGCCACGGCATCGAGCGCGTTCTGCAACAGATTGACCAGGGTCTGGTGCAGGAGATCGGCATCGCCGAAGGCGTCGGGCAAGGAAGGGTCGAACCGCTCCTGGATGATGCCGGCGGCAGCGGGATTGGCGCGGCCCAGACTCTCGATCGCATTGATGGCGACGCGGTTGAGATTGACCGGCCGGGGCGCACCGAGCTGGATATCGCCCACCCCGCTCCAGTGATCGGCCAGCCGCGTGATGCGGTCGACATCCTGGATGATCACGCGCGCCAGCTCGCCGGCCGTTTCCAGATCGGTTTCGCGCGCGATCAGCTGGGCGGCGCCGCGAACACTGGCGAGCGGGTTTTTCAGCTCGTGCGCCAGCATGCGGCCAAAACCGAGCGCGGCGGCCTGGGAGGCGCGCGGTCCGGATTCGCAATGCGGCAGGATGGACAGGGTCACGGTCTCGAGATCTTCCGACCAGCGTGCATGCAGATCGCACACGCCGCCGGCACCGAGTGTTTCGCCCAGGGCCACCACGGTGCGGCGGTCGGCGACCGCCTGTTCGACGCAATCAAGCAGACGGGCCGAGCGCGGCGAGGCGTGACGCAAATCGGTGCGTTGCAGGGTGCGCAGCGACAGGCCGAACCATTCCTGCGCCTGCAGATTGGCCCAGGCCAGCCTAGCATCGGCATAAAACACCAGCACCGGTATGGCGGCCTGTTCGGCGGCGCACAGCGCCAATTCGGTCTCGGTGCGGGCCGGATGCGTCATGCCGCGATCCGGCGGTCGGGCCGATGCCCAAGCAGGCTGTCGAGCGCCGCAAGCACGGCGACCGGATCGCGCGAACGGCACAGCACATCACGCACTCCACCCAGGGCGTCGGGCGGCAAATGCGCCGCGTCCATTTCCAGGAAGGAGGCGAAATGCTTGCGCATCATGCGGATGCCCAGGGGCTCGCCATAAAACTCATAGGCCTCGACAGCCTGCTGGGTCAGGGCCGATATCTTCTCCTCCCAGGGCGTCACCGGGACCTGGCCGGTGATGAGGCCGGCCCCGATCTCGCCGACCAGCCAGGGCCGCCCCTGGGCGGCGCGGCCGATCATGACACCATCGGCGCCCGACAGGGCCAGAGCCTGGCGTGCCTGTTCGAGATTGGCGATATCGCCATTGACCAGCAGGGGCACATTGATCGCCTCGCGCACGGCGCGGACCGCGGCCCAGTCGGCGCTGCCGGTATAGAATTGCTGCCGTGTGCGGCCATGCACGGTGATCATGGCGATGCCGGCATCGACAGCGCGCCGCGCCAGTTCCGGCGCATTGAGGCAGTCATGATCCCAGCCGAGACGCATTTTCAGCGTCACCGGGATCGTCACCGCCGCAAGGGTCGCCTCGATCAGCGTCATGGCATGGTCGAGATCGCGCATCAGCGCCGAGCCGGACAGGCCCTTGGTCACCTGGCGGGCGGGGCAGCCCATATTGATATCGACGATATCGGCGCCGGCCGCCTCGGCTATTCTGGCGCCTTCAGCCATCCATTCGGCCTGGCGCCCGGCCAGCTGGATCACACGCGGCGCGAGGCTGGCATCGGCGGCAGCCTTGCGCACCATATCGATCCGGCCGCGCGCCAAAGCGTCGCTGGCGACCATTTCCGACACCACCATGCCGGCGCCGAAATGCTGGGCCTGGCGGCGAAACGGCAGGTCGGTGACGCCGGACATCGGTGCAAGCACCGCCGGAATCGCGATCTCATGGGGGCCGATGAAGAAACTCATGCGTCTGGACAATTCAACCGGTTGCAGCGTAAGCCGGGCAAGCTAGCGATCTTGCTGCGCTGCGGCAATGGACGAGGCCTGCATATGAAAATCGGTGCCATCATCGTTGCCGCCGGACGCGGCATCCGCGCGGGCGGGGAAATCCCCAAACAGTATCGCGAGATCGCCGGCCGGCCCGTGCTGGCACGAACGCTGGACGTGTTTCTGGCCCATCCGCAGATCGGGCCGGTGATCATTGTAATCGCGACCGAGGATTCGAAGCGTTTTCAGACGCTTGCCGCAGGATTTCCCGATCATGGGCGGATCGAGACCGTCGCGGGCGGCGCCACGCGGACGCAATCGGTTCGGGCCGGGCTGCTGGCGCTGGAGAAACACGGCCCCGACGCGGTCATGATTCATGATGCGGCGCGGCCCTTTGTCAGCGCCGCGCTGATCGGCCGCATCGCACAGGCGCTGCTCACCCGGGATGCCGTCATCCCGGTCCTGCCGGGCGTGGATGCCATGGTCGAGCTGGATTCA
>JBNMNI010000167.1:0-4147 GCA_051275375.1 Maricaulis sp.
CCGCTGGTCGTCTGTACCGGCGGTGAGCCCCTGCTGCAGCTCGATACGCGCCTGATCGATGCCCTCCACGCTGCGGGCTTCGAAATCGCAGTGGAGACCAATGGTACGCTCGCCGCGCCCGACGGGATCGACTGGATCACTGTCAGCCCCAAGGGCAAGGCGCCAGTGGTTCAGCGTAGCGGTCATGAGCTGAAACTGGTCTTTCCCCAGCCCGGCCTCGATCCGGCCGATTATCTCGGCTGGGATTTCAAACGTTTTTCACTGCAGCCCATGGACGGTCCGGTGATGATGGAGAATGCCCAGGCGGCATTCGAGTATTGCATCGAGCATCCGCAATGGACGCTTAGCCTGCAGACCCATAAATGGATCGGCGTGGCCTAAAGGATTTGTCGCAAAAGTGGGAACCGGTTTTGCGGTTCGAAACTCCGGAAATAGAATGCTGCCGCGCCTCGAATTAGCGCTCCAGGAAGCCGCAGGCTGCGGTCATCTCTGCTTCGGAGTCCTGCAGGAAACGCGCAACGCGCAGGATTTCCTCGGGCGCATAACCGCCCTCGCGGACGAGGCGCGCCACTTCAGTCTCCATGCCCGCCGCATCTGTCGCAAAGTGGTACATGCGGCCGACGACGTAGAAATCGCGATAATTCAGCTGTGCCGAGAGCCAGCCGGCTGTGCAGGCGCAGGACGGGGTCGGGTTGTAGGACTGGGTGCCGATCTCGGCGACGCAGGCGCGCACGATTTCCCGCGTCATTGTCTGGCGCGACGGCGCATCCGCCGGCTCGGACACCTGCAGCAAGGCTAAAACTGAAATCAGACCTAAGGCCAACATGCCGTTTCCCCCAAACCGGCTTTGGCGGGATCATCGCGCCATGCGGCGCGTGAGTCCACCAAAGAAAAGGCGCGCCAGCAATGGCGCGCCTGTCCTGGTGCAAGTTTCGGACCTGTTGAGGTGTCAGGATCCGTCGCCGTCGCGGGCGGCAATACCCTCGCCGACATCGTCAGCGAAACGGTTGAAGGCCCGGCGGGCATCGGTCCAGGTGCTGGCGCCGGTCACATCGGCAATATTGAAGGAATGCCAGGCATAGCTATAGCTCTCCAGCTTCTCGCCCGACGCGGACACCAGCTCGGCCTCAACGCTCGCGCCGCCGATACTGATGCTCTGCATGCTCAGCCCGGGCCGGTCGGACATCTGCTCCATGGTCGGACGGTTGGGGGTGGCGTCAAGAATGGTCACGTAGAGGGTCGAGCCGCCCTCGCCGAGATGACCGGCCAGTTCGCGCTCGAGATCGCCGCGCAGGATCTGCCTGAGCTGGTCGAATTCGCGTTCACCGATATCATCGGCCTTGGCGATCAGCTCTTCGCCGATCTGGATCGGTGCGATCGTCACCGGCTCGGCGGCGAGTGCCGCGCCTGCGCTCAGGGACAGTGCCGTCAGGGCTGCCAGGGAGAATGTCTTCGTCATTAGCCGCAACATGTGGGCCTCCATCAATCCAAGTCCGTATCCCCTGCAATCTACATAGCAGGTGCCGGTCTGAATTGTTAGGGGATGGGAGGCTGCCGGGGCCGCAATTCAGGTTAAATTATCGTAGGCCTAGCGATCATCCTCGGCCTCATCCTCGCCATCCGGGATCACCATATCGATGGCCGCCCCGCCGACGGCTCCGACCGTTTTGACGGCCATGCCGGCCGTGCCGAGAGCCACATCCGCAACCAGTGCCGTTGCGCCGATGACGACGCATCCAGACAGTGCTGGCGCAAGCAGGGCCACAATCAGGATGGGGCGAAGGTATTTCATGGCAGTCTCCACAGATCGACACCGCCACCCTTCGCCCACAAGCCTTGCATTATCGTGAATGCACAGCCCTATTCCGGCACTTCCACCATCACCAGCTCGAGATCCGCCGACGCGGTTATGGTGATTTCGGCCTCATCGCGGATCGCGGCACCGTCGCGGGCGTCGAGTTCGACCCCGTTTACACTGCCGCTGCCGATCGCCAGCACCAGATAGGCCCGGTGTCCCGGCTTGAGGGCATGGGTTACCGACTGACCGGCCAGCAGCGTGGCGCCGCGTACGGTCGCATCCTGGCGGATCAACAGCCCGCCATCGGTTTCCGGATCGCCGGAGGCCAACACGACCAGCTGGCCGGTCCGCTCGCCGGCCGGGAAGGCGGCACTGTCCCAGCGGGGCTCGCCGCCGGATTGGCGCGGCAGGATCCAGATCTGGAACAATGTTGTGGTTTCATCTTCCTGGTTGAACTCGGAATGGCGGATGCCGCTGCCGGCCGACATCACCTGGACATCACCCGCCACCGTGCGGCCTGCATTGCCCAGGCTGTCGCGATGGCTGATGGCGCCTTCGCGGACATAGGTGATGATTTCCATGCTTTCGTGCGGGTGCGGCGAAAACCCGCCATTGGCGGCAATCTCGTCATCATTCCAGACCCGCAAGGCGCCCCAGCCCATACGGTCCGGGTCGTGATAGCCGCCGAAACTGAAATGATGCCGGGCATTGAGCCAGTCATTGCTGAAGCGGCCAAGGCTGTCGAAGGCACGTTTCTCGATCATGGTCGATCTCCATCTGTCTGTGTTGACAGCACAGATAGGTTCGGCGTCAGGCGCGAAAAACCGGCGCAGCAGACGTTAACTCATTCCGCAGCGGCACTAATCCCCCGGGATCAGTCTTCGGGCATCATCCGGATTTTGACCGGCTCGCCGCCGACGATATGGATATCGCGCTGCGGATAGGGGAATTCGATCCCGTGTTCGTTGAAGACGTCCCAGATCGTGAGCAGGACTTCGCTGGTGACGTTATTGACCCCGTTCTGGGGATCGCGGATCCAGAAGCGGACTTCCAGATCGATACTGTTATCGCCAAACCCGTTGAGCTGGCACACCGTCTTCGGGATCGCCACGACGCGCGGCACTTTGGGCACAGCCTCCTCGATCAGTTTCTGGGCGAAGCGGACATCGGAATGATAGCTGATCCCGACCATTTTCTTGATCCGCACCGCCGTGTCCGAATAGGACCAGTTGATGACGCGCGAGGTGATCAGCTCTTCATTGGGGATCAGATGCTCATGGCCGTCGCGGGTCTTCACCGAGGCGAAACGCATGCCCAGCGTCGAGACGCGGCCATAGGTGTCGTCAACGGTGATGACATCGCCCGGCTTGATCGAGCGGTCGAGCAGGAGAATGACGCCCGAGACCAGGTTGGAGAAGATCTTCTGCAGGCCGAAGCCGATCCCCAGACCGATCGCGCCGCCGAAAATCGCCAGCGCCGACAGATCAATCCCCATTGCGGACAGGGCCATCATGCCCGCCGTCGCCATCAGCGCGATCTGGGCCGCCTTGGTGATCAGGATGCGTGCCGACGGGTTCAGGCTCGGCAAATGCTCGATCCGCGAGCTGAGCAGGCGTGAGAGGATGCTGGCGCCCCAGTAGAAGGCCGCGATCACGATGGCCGCTCGCATGACGGTCAGAACCGAGAGCCGTCGCTCGGCGCCGAGCGGAACGCCGAGGCTGTCGAGGAAGGCACTCGCCGGATCGATCCAGCCGAGCAGGTTGAGCGCCGCGATCGCCCAGGCGATCGTCGCCGCCGTGCGGGCCCAGAACGGGTCGGCAATGAAGGAGGATACCAGGCGGATCACCGCCCAGGCGCCGACCAGATTGGCCGCCAGCCGCACCAGGAAAGTCTCCATCCCGACCTGTTCCAGGCCGAACAGGACCAGCGACAAGAGGAGCCAGGCTGAGCTTGGCCCGGCAATCGGGGCGATGAAGCGGATCGCCTGGGTCTGGAAACGCTGGATGGGGGCAAACAGGAAGAGCCGGGCAAAGCCCGCCATGATCTGCCGCTTGGTGGCAAAGCCGAGCAGGAGCGCGAAAATCACGATCACCACCTGGAGGTCGAACTCGACGCTTAGGGCTTCTTCCCTGGCCCAGGTCCAGATGGCCTGCAGGCGCGCCTCAATAGCGGCCGGGTCGAGCAGGGCTGACAGGTCGAAGGAAGACTGGATCATGGCGGCTCCGGTGATCTTCGTTCAGCTTAACCTGTTCGCTGGCGAGGTAAATCCGCCGCGCGACGCTACTTGCCCTCGCGCCACCAGCCCAGCCCCATAAAGGCGGCGATCATCAGGGCAATAATCAGGGCCGG
>JBNMNI010000168.1:0-4147 GCA_051275375.1 Maricaulis sp.
CCGGGCGAACCCCCGTGACCGCAGCGACGCCTGCCGCTAGTGTAAGCGCGACACAGCGCATTGTCGCAACGGGGACTTCATGACCGGATTTCTAGTACTGGCCTTCACCTTCCTGATCGCCGGGGTGATTGCCGTGCCGATCGCCGCGCGGCTCGGTCTCGGTTCGGTGCTGGGCTATCTGATTGCCGGCATTGCCCTGAGCCCGCTGCTCGGCGCGCTCGGCGTCGATCTGGTCTCGATCCAGCATTTCGCCGAATTCGGCGTGGTGATGATGCTCTTCCTGGTCGGCCTTGAGCTGGAACCGAAAAAACTCTGGGAGATGCGCGCCCGCCTGCTCGGCCTGGGCGGGCTGCAAGTGCTCGGCACGGTCGCCGGCGTGACCGGCATCGCCATCGCCTTCGGCCTGCCCTGGCAGACGGCCCTGACGGTCGGCATGGTCCTCTCGCTCTCATCCACCGCCATCGTGCTGCAAACCCTCAACGAGAAGGGCCTCGCGCGCAGCGATGGCGGGCGTGCCAGCTTCTCCGTACTCCTGTTCCAGGACATTGCCGTAATCCCGATGCTGGCGGTGATCCCGCTCCTGGCCCTGCCCGAGCTCTTCGCCAGCGGTCACGCGGCGCAAGCCGGCGCCCATGCCAGCGAATCCGGCTTCGATTTCAACCTCGTCGACGGACTGGCCGGCTGGCAGCGCGGCCTGGCAACGCTTGCCGCCATCGCCGCTGTGATCGCGATCGGCGCCTTTCTCACCCGGCCGATCTTTCGCTATATCGCCAAGGCCAAAATGCGCGAGCTCTTCACCGCCGCGGCCCTGATGATCGTGATCGGCATTGCCCTTCTGATGACCCTGGTCGGTCTGTCGCCGGCACTGGGAACTTTCCTGGCCGGTGTGGTGCTGGCCAATAGCGAATACCGCCACGAGCTGGAATCCGACATTGATCCCTTCCGCGGCCTGCTGCTCGGTCTGTTCTTCATGACAGTCGGCGCCGGCATTAATTTCGCCCTTCTGGCCGGCAATCCGGTCGGTATTCTCGGCGCTGTCGCCGGGCTGATTGCGCTGAAGGCCGGCGTGCTCTGGGTCCTGGCGCGAATTTTCGGCCTGCGCGATTCGGACCGCTGGCTGTTTGCCCTCGGCCTGGCCCAGGCCGGCGAGTTCGCCTTCGTGCTGCTCTCCTTCACCATCGCCAATGGCGTCATCCCCGGCCCCCTCGCCGCGCAGATCTCGCTGGTGGTGGCGCTGTCCATGCTGCTCACCCCGGCCCTCTTCATCCTGCTCGACAAGGTGATCATGCCGCATTATCTCGCCCGCTCGACCCGGCCGGCCGACGCGATCGAGCCGGGCGGCAAGATCATCATCGCCGGCCATGGCCGCTTTGGCGGCATCATCAACCGCATGCTCTCCTCGGCCGGACATCCCACCACCGTGATCGATTACAGCTCCGAGCATCTCGACGCCCTGCGCGCCTTCGGCTTCCAGGTCCATTTCGGCGACGCCACACGGCCCGACCTGCTGCAATCGGCCGGCATTGCCGAGGCGCAACTCCTCATCATCGCCATCGATGACAGGGAAAAGATCACCGAGCTGGTGCGCTATGCCGTGCAGACCTATCCGGACCTGCACGTGCTGGCGCGGGCGATTGATCGCGATCATGTCTATGAGCTCTGGGCCGCCGGCTGCCGCGATATCGTGCGCGAAACCTATGACAGCTCGGTGCGGGCCGGCCGTTCGGCACTCGAAGCCCTCGGCCTCGAGCGCGCCCAGGCCACGCGCTATGCGAGCGAATTCGAGCGCATGGATCGCGCCTCGATGATCGAGCTGGCCGGCCTCTACAAGCTCGACACCCCGCCGCATCTCAACGCCCCCTATGTCGCCAAGGTCAAGGAGATCCGCGAGGAATGGGAGCGGCAATTGCGCGGCAATATGGAAGCGGCAGAGGCCAAGGAGATCGAGGCCGCTGCAGGCGAAAAGCCGATTTCAGGCTGAGGCTGGCCAGGAGATGGCTCCGATCACACCGCCGCTTTCTGCGGATTGATTTGCGACACCAGACTGCCCGCAACCATGCCGACAATCGCCATGAAGAGACCGGCCAACTGCGGCGGCACGAGCATGGACGTGTCATTGGCGATCATCTGGGCATTGAGCGCTTCCAGCACAGCCCAGGTCGAGACACCCAGGGCAATCGAGACCAGCGCGCCGGTATTGGTCGATTTCTTCCAGTAGACGCCGAAGGCCAGCGGCACAAAGGCGCCGCAAAGCGTGACAAGATAGGCATTCTCGACCATTTCAAAAATGCTCAGCCCGGCCGAAGTGCTCAGATAGGCATAGCCCAGCACCACCAGACCAAATACGAAGACGCAAATCCTCAGCGTCAGCAGCAATTGCTTGTCATTGAGATTGAGGGCTTCCTTGAAAATATTCTCGGCGAGTATGGTTGCCGGTGCCAGCAGCGTGCCCGAGGCGGTCGACATGATGGCCGAGAGCAGCGCGCCAAAAAACACGACCTGGATCGGCATCGGCACATCATTGAGGATGAATTCCGGCAGGATACGCTGCGGATCGCCGCCTTCCGCCATATTCACCGTCAGCAGGCTGGGATCAAGCAGGGTGGCGCCATAGGCGATAAAGATCGGCACGAAGCAGAAGGCGATATAAAACGTCCCGCCGATCACGGTCCCGCGCACGGCGGTCTTCTCGCTATTGGCCGACATGACGCGCTGGAACACGTCCTGCTGCGGGATAGAGCCCAGCGCCAGGGTCACAAACGCTCCGACGAAGGCGAGGATGGCGGCCAGATTCATCTCGGGCCAGAAGTCGAACTTATTGTTGGCGGCCGCATGATCGATGACGGCCATCGCCCCGCCATCCAGGCGGCCGGCGACCAGCCAGGCGACCATCAGCAGCCCGCCCAGGATCACCATCATCTGCAGGAAATCCATGATCGCCACCGACCACATGCCGCCGAAAATCGTATACAGCATGACCACGGCCAGGCCGATCACCATGCCGAGCTCGAACGGGATCACATCGTTTGAAATCATATGGATCGTCAGTCCAAGCGCGACGATCTGCGCCGATACCCAGCCGAGATAGCTGATGCAGATCGCGATCGAGACAAGGGTCTCAACGGTGCGGCCAAAGCGATTGCGATAGAAATCGCCAATCGTCAGCAGTTTCATCCGGTAGAGCCGCGCGGCAAAGAACAGGCCGACAAACACCAGGCACAAGCCGGCGCCAAACGGGTCGGCAACGATGCCGCCCAGCCCTTCCTCCATGAAGGTGGCGGGCATGCCCAGCACGGCTTCCGAGCCGAACCAGGTCGCGAAAACCGTGGCAATGGTGATGTAGATCGGCAGCGACCGGCCCGCCAGAACATAGTCGGTCGAGCTGCGAACGCGCGAGGCAGCATGCAGCCCGATGCCGATCGAGATGGCCATGTAGAGAATGACAAACAGGCTCAGAGTGCTCACAGCGGGCTCCTGTCATTACCGGATTGGGACATAAAGGCGCGGAAAAGAATCGCAGCGCAAATCTGGCGCGAGAATCCGCGTCCGGCAAATGCTTTTCCGGTAGTGGGGTTGATGGCCGGGGGCGAGGCGAAACCTCAGCCGCAGCAGGCCTCGGCCAACCCCGCCCTCAAACAGATCTGGGCCGCCGGCGAACGGCCGCAAGGCCACGAAGACGCGCCATTCACAGCCGGCGGGCGGCGAAGGCGCGACCGGAGCCGGATTTCAGGTATTTCTCAAAAGCTAGCGCGCGGTCGGGGTCGGAAAAGACGAGATAAGTCTGCACCCGCCAGGGTCGGAATTTCGCTGTGTGCCTGACCTGTCCGGTATTATGGCGTTCTAGCCGCGCCTCCAGATCGGTGGTCATGCCGGTATAGAAATGGTGGCCACACTCGGAACTGAGAATGTAGACGTAGGTCATTACACACTTATAGCGCGCAAATTTTTCGAGTGCCACACCGATGTTGAGCACGCAGCCTTCGCCCGGAACAGCCTTGGCTCGGAAAGGCGTTGGGCCTGCCAAGCCGAAGCTCGCGCAGCGAAACTTCGAGTAGCGTCAGCGCCAGTCCGCCTTCGCCAAGGCTACGGCGTGACAGCCTTCGCTCGGAAAACCGTCGGGCCTGCCAAGCCGAAGCTCGCGCAGCGA
>JBNMNI010000169.1:0-4129 GCA_051275375.1 Maricaulis sp.
TCCGGACGTGCCTTACGTGCCGGAGGCCGGCACCGCGCCGGCCGAACCCCAGGGGAGTGCCTCATGAGTATCACACGCGCCGTCATGCTGCTTGCGGGCAGCTTCGTGCTTCTTTCCGTCCTTCTTGCCTGGCTGGTGCACCCATTGTGGATCCTGCTGGCTGTATTTGTCGGCCTCAACCTGGCGCAATCGAGCTTCACCGGCTTCTGCCCGGCAGCGATGATTTTCCGCAAGCTGGGCCTGCAAGGCGGGCTTTAGGTCTCACGAATGCTAAAACCGGCCTCAAACGGCAATAGGGGTGATTTCCCGGTTGCTTGCCGGTGCGGTTATGCGGTCTGATCGGCGCGTAGCAATCCTGCCCCGTGCCTTGCCGAAAGCCGCCGCCTCATGAGTGACGCCCCGAACCTGCCGCAGACCATTATCATCGTCGGAGCCGGCCATGCGGGCGGCTCCGTCGCGGCGCAATTGCGCCAGGGCGGGTTTGAGGGCCGTATCTGCCTGATCGGCGAAGAGCCGGTCGTGCCCTATCAGCGGCCGCCTCTGTCGAAAGCCTGGCTGGCGGGTACCAGCAGCCTCGACCATGTCATCCTGCGGCCCGGCGAATGGTATCGCGAAAATGATGTCGATCTGCGGCTCGATACGCGCGTCGTCGCCATTGACCGCAGCGCGAAGACGGTAACCCTGGGCGATGGCGAATGCCTTGGCTATGACGCGCTCGTCCTTGCCACCGGCGCGCGTCCGCGTGTGCTCGGCGTGCCGGGCGAGGATCTGTCCGGCGTGTACAGCCTGCGCAGCCTGGCTGATGCCGAAGCGCTCAAGACCGCCATGGCGCCGGACAAGACCATCGTGCTGATCGGGGCCGGCTATATCGGGCTTGAAGTGGCCGCCTCGGCACGCAAGGCCGGCCTCAAGGCGATCATTGTCGAGCGTGAGGCGCGCAGTGCCGCCCGTGTCGCCAGCGAGACAATGTCGGCCTTCCTGGAAAAATATCATGGCGATCACGGCGTCGACTTCATTTTCAAGGCTGCGGCCAAGGGCTTTGCAGGCACTGGCGCCGTAACGGCGGTCGAGCTGGCCGATGGCCGCGTCCTGCCCTGCGATCTGGTCCTGGTCGGGGCCGGCGTCGTGCCCAATGACGAGCTGGCCCGCGCGGCCGGGCTGGAATGCGGCAATGGCATTATTGTCGATGCACAGGCGCGCACCAGCGATCCGGCCATCTTCGCCGTCGGCGATGTCTCCTTTAGGCCGCTGGAGCTCTACAATACGCATTTCCGGCTCGAAAGCGTGCCCAATGCGCTGGAACAGGCGCGCTGCGTTGCCTTTGTTCTGACCGGCAAGCCGCATCCGGCGCCCGATGTGCCCTGGTTCTGGTCAGATCAGTATGATCTGAAAATCCAGCTCGCCGGCCTGCCGCTCGACGCCACCAGCCAGCTGGTGCGCGGCGATCGCGCTGCTGGCAAATTCGCCGTGTTTCACATGCGCGACGATGTCGTGCGCGCCGTCGAAGCGGTCAATGCGCCGCCGGAATTCATGTTCGGCCGCAAGCTGATCGCCTCCGGTGCCAGGGTCGATCTCGAGCGCCTGTGCGATGCCTCGATATCGATGAAGGAAGTCGCGCTCTGAGGCCTGCCTGCTTGTTGCGCTGCACAATGCGCGTTGACCATTTGCCTTTATGCCGCGAATTACCGACCTCCAGCTCAACTGAACCGACAAGAAGGACAGGGCGATGCCTGCCACTGACACCCCCGAGACCCGCCCGACGCCTGCCGCGCTGATCGAAGGGCTCGAGCGCCTGCTGCGGGTCGAGGAACTCGATACCGATCTTTATCGCGGCCTGCGCAATCCGGGCGGCCAGGGCCGGGTGTTTGGTGGTCAGGTGATTGCCCAGGCGCTGATGTCGGCCTCTGCCTCGGTTGAGCCGGATCGTATCGCGCATTCGCTGCACGCCTATTTCATGCGGCCCGGCGACGAGAATCTGCCGATCATCTGCCGCGTCGAGCGCGATTTCGACGGCCGCAGCTTCTCCACCCGGCGCGTCATCGCGATGCAGAAGGGCAAGCCCATCCTCAACCTTGCGGCCTCCTTCCAGGTGCCCGAGGAAGGCTTCACCCATCAGGCGCAAATGCCCGATGTGCCCCAGCCGGAAGACCTGCTCAGCGAAGCCGAACTGATCGAGCGCGAGCGCAGCGAATTGCCTGAGGCCTTTGTGCGGGTGATGACACGGCCGCGGCCGATCGAGATGCGCCCGGTGCGGCCCTGGTCGATCCTGCATCCCGACAAGCGCGAGCCCGAGCGGCATATCTGGATGCGCGCCGTCGCGCCGGTCAGCGATGATCCGGTAATGCACCGCGCCGTTCTGGCCTATGCCTCCGACATGGCGCTGCTGAGCACCAGCATGCAGCCGCATGGCGTCAGCTGGATCAGCGGCAAGATGCAGGCGGCCAGCCTCGATCATGCGCTGTGGATGCATGAGGATGTCCGCGCCGATGAGTGGATGCTCTACGTCACCGACAGCCCCTGGGCCGGCGGCGGGCGCGGCTTCAATCGCGGCCAGATCTTCGCCCGCGATGGCCGCCTGATTGCCAGCACCGCGCAGGAAGGCCTGATCCGGCAGCGCTAGGGCGCGCCGAGTTTGGTCAGCGAACTGGCCTCAGTCCGAGAACAGCCCGTGGGCGACGGTCGAGCCATAGAGGCCGATCGCGGTCTCCTGTGGCAGGGTCGCGATCCAGCCGCGCAGATCATAGGCCGAATTGAGCGCACCCATCACGACCTGGCTGGCGATCAGCGGATCGATCGTGCGCACCGTGCCGTCGGAGATCCCGTCAACCATCATGCCGGCAAAGCGCCGTGCCAGACGCGTCGAGCGTTCCAGCATGTCATTGCGCCATTCGCTCGGCAGCACTTGCAGGGCCGTGGTGCGCAGCAGCGGGAAATCGCTGCACAATTGAACGTCCAGCAGGGTGGCGACGGCTGCGGCGATCTGGTCGAGCTGGCTGCCGCCGGCCTCGATCGCTGCGCGTTGCACCAGCCAGATGCGCTCATGGCTGCGCCGGAAGCATTCCAGCACCAGCTCGTCCTTGGCCTCGAGATGGTGGTAGAAACTGCCCTTGGTGACATTGAGTTCCGAGGCGATCTGCTCGACCGAGGCGCCGCGATAGCCCTTCTCATTGATCAGGCAGGTGGCGGCGCGGGCGAAGCTTTCCGGCATGCCCTCGGTCTCGGCGGTCTGTGTCGGGGTCGAGACCTGCAGCAGGCGGGGCATCCATGCCGCGCCGTCCGGCGCTATGCCGTGTTCGAGCACCTCGATCATCCGGCGGCTGATGCGCGGATAATCGCTGACCGAATACAGGGGTAGCCAGCCGGGCAGCCAGAACATGTTCTGCACCAGGATATGGGCGCGGATGGTGCGCAGGATCTTGTCGCGATCACTGCGCGCCGGCTCGAAGAAATCGCGTACCTTGCGCAGCGCCTTGACATAACGCGCCGTCAGCTCGCTGCGGAAGGGTTCGCCCAGCGCCCGGATATCCGACAGCACGGTGATCGGGCGCGCCTGTTTCAGCTCGATGCGGGCATGCAATTCGAGATGCGCCTCGACATAGCGCGCGACCCGTGTCCGCGGTGTCGGCCGCGCGGCGGCGTCGCTGATCAGCGCTTCGAGCCGGTCGATGGTGCGGTCGAGCACGGCGGCGGCAAGCAATTCCTTGCGCTTGAAATAATAGGTGACGCTGGTCGTGTTCAGCTCGACCAGTTCGGCGACATCGACAAAGGTCATGCCCTTGACGCCATGACGGTTGATCAGCCGGGTCGCGGCATCGAGAATGCGTTCGCGCTTTTGCTGAAAGCGTTGCGTCGTGGCGTCGTCGCCGGGCTCTGGTCTGGCATCCATCTCATTCGATTAGCAGAGTTTACCGCAAGCGTCACCGAGGCCGGCAGGTTGCGCGCCGCCGGTTCTCGCGCCTTGCGATGCGCCCGGCCTTGAGGTCAAATCAGGGAAGCCTCGTCCGCGCAGCGGCGAAGGCCCGAATTGAACCGGAATCGACAGGAGCGGCACATGTCTGTGATCACCACCCAACGCGTCGGGGATATCCTCGTCATCATCTCCGACAATCCGCCGGTCAATGCGCTCGGC
>JBNMNI010000170.1:0-4107 GCA_051275375.1 Maricaulis sp.
CTTGGCCAGGGCCGGGTTGAAGTCGAAACCGAAAGCGGCACCTCCGTGCTGGAGACCAGGCATATCGTCATTGCGACCGGCTCCGAAGTGACGCCCCTGCCGGGCGTGACGATCGACGAGACGCGTATCATCTCCTCGACCGGCGCGCTGGACCTGAAAAAGGTTCCCGGCCGTCTGGTCCTGATCGGTGCCGGCGTGATCGGGCTCGAGCTCGGCTCGGTCTGGCGCCGTCTGGGTGCCGAGGTGATTGTGGTCGAGTATCTCGACCGCATCCTGCCGGGCATGGACACCGAGCTGGCCAAGACCGCCCAGCGGATTTTCGCCCGCCAGGGCATGGATTTCCGCCTCTCCACCAAGGTGACCGGCGTCGACAGCTCCGACCCCGACACGCTGAAAATAACCCTGGAACCCTCGAAGGGCGGCGAGGCCGAGACGATTGAAGCCGATACCGTGCTGGTCTGTATCGGCCGGCGGCCCTTCACGGCCGGGCTCGGTCTGGAAACCGTCGGCATCGAAGCCGATGCGCGCGGCTTTATTGCCAATGATCATTTCCGCACCTCGGCGGAGAATATCTGGGTTGTCGGCGACTGCACCCATGGTCCGATGCTGGCCCACAAGGCCGAGGATGAGGGCGTCGCCTGCGCCGAACGCATTGCCGGCAAGGCGGGTCATGTGAATTACGGCGTCATCCCGGGCGTCGTCTACACCTGGCCCGAAATCGCTTCGGTCGGTCTGACCGAGGAAGAGCTCAAAAAGCAGGACCGCAAATACAAGAAGGGCAAATTTCCCTTCCAGGCCAATTCGCGCGCCCGCTCCAATCACGCCACTGACGGCTTCGTCAAGATTCTCGCCGATGCGGAAACCGACGAAATTCTCGGCGCCCACATGATCGGTGCCAATGTCGGCGAAATGATCGCCGAGATCTGTCTGGCGATGGAGTTCCGCGCCTCATCCGAGGACGTCGCGCGGACCTGTCATCCCCACCCGACCCTGACCGAAGCCGTGCGCCAGGCGGCGATGGGCGTGGAAGGGTGGAGCATGCAGTCCTGACAGGACAGGGACATTCTGCTAGACTGCAATTTCGGGTTGGTCTTGTCTCCAGCCCCCGGGAATGGGAGCAATTGGTTGAGAGGCGGATAGGCCCCCTCGCGAATTGTTGTGAGGACAAGCCTCGAACAGTCCGGCATAAAGGCCGTATCGGCACTGAAACCACGGCATGAATATGCCGAATTACGGGAATGCAGACGAATGTCCGACCGGATAGATATCGCTTCGCAACGTCTCCGGCTGGTGGCTCTGGACCCGGAGCTGGCCGAGTGGCAGCTCAATGACCGCAAGCGGTTTTTCGAGGCCCTTGGCGTGGCGTTCGAACCCTCCTGGCCGCCCGAGCTGATGGGCGATGAGACGGTGGAATGGACGCGCGATCAACTGGCTGCGCATCCGCAGGATGCCGGCTGGTATACCTGGGTCTATATTTCGCCAATCATGAACCGCCTGCTCGGCATTGGCGGTTTCAAGGGTGCGCCCAATGCCGAGGGCGAGGTGGAGATCGGCTATTCAATGCTGGTCTCCTATCGCGAGCGCGGACTGGCGACCGAGGCCGTGAATGCCCTGATGGGCTGGGCCTATGGCCATGAGGCCGTCAAACGCGTCATCGCCAACACGCCCGGCGACAGGAATGCCTCCCACCGCGTGCTTGAAAAGGCCGGCTTCTCCCAGGTCGCGACCTTCCCGGATCCCGATGAGGGCTTCGAAGTCATCCAGTGGTCGCACGACCGGGCCCAGATCGCAGCCTGACGGCTCAGCGCGTTCGCGAACGCGGATGTGCCCCGTCATAGATCGCCATCAGCTGCGAGGCCTCGACATCGGCATAGATTTGCGTGGTCGACAGGCTGGCATGGCCCAGCAATTCCTGGATCGCCCGCAGATCGCCGCCATGGGCAAGAAGATGGGTTGCGAAGGAATGGCGCAGGGCGTGCGGCGTCGCCGTCGGGCCCAGACCGAGCCGTCCGCGCAAATCCTCCATCAGTCTTTGCACCGTTCGCGGACCCAGCGCCCCGCCGCGCGTTCCGCGAAACAGAGCCTGCCCGGCATCCAGATCGAACGGGCACAGCGCCACATAATGCGCCACAGCCTCGCGCACGACCGGCAGGATCGGCACCAGCCGGGTTTTGCCGCCCTTGCCGGTGATCTGCATGCTGTCGCGCAGCTCCCGGTCGCGGCCGGTCAGGCTCAGGGCTTCCGAGATCCGCAGGCCGCAGCCATAGAGCAGGGATAATACCGCGACATCGCGCGCCTCGACCCAGTCAGTGCCATGGGCCCGCCCGGCTTCGTCCAGCAGCGCCCGGGCGCCGATCTCGCTGACCGGTTTGGGCTTGGAGCGGCCCAGCTTGGGCCCTTCAATCAGGGTCAGGGCGGCATTCTCCACGCCCCAGCGCCGTTCGGCATAGCTGTAAAATGTGCGGATCGCGGAGAGGGAGCGGGCCAGTGATCGCGCCGACAGCCCGCCGCGGCGGCGTGCGGCCATGAAGGCGCGAAAATCGGCCGCCTTCAGCCCCGCCATATCCGCCAGGCAGACATTGCGCCCCAGATGCCCGCCGAGAAATTCGGCAAACTGGTCGAGATCGCGGCCATAGGCCTCGACGGTTTTCGGGCTCAGCCGGCGTTCGCCAGCCAGATGCTGGCCGAACACCATCCGCGCATTGGCGAGGGGGAGGTTCAGCTCGCGTGCAGCCATCGTGTGATCATCCGTTCGACGCAGCGGGCGAGGAAGTTGAGCAATTCCGTGCCCTGGCCAGACTCAAACATTGTGTGGTCGCGCGCTGCCAGCGCCATCAGCCCGTCATGGCCGTTGAAGTCGAGCCGCACGATCGCTTCCGACTTCACCCGCTTGCCCTGGGGCCCGTAGAGCGCCTGTGCCCGCTCAGGATCGACCGGGCCGAGGCGTTCGACCTTGTTGCCGAGCACGTCGCCGACAAAACCCTGCGCTGCGCCCAGTATGGATTCCCCGGCCGGCAGCGGCGCATGGCCCTCGATCAGCACCCGGCAGACATCGACCCCGAGCGCGCCGGTCAGCCGGCTGGAAATCTTGCGGTCGAGCGCGACCAGGCTGTCGGTTTCCAGCAGGGCCAGCACGGCCATATGGATTTGCGACTGGGTCGCCAGATTGGCGCGCGCCGTCTCGACAATGCTGGAATTGAGTGATTTCAGCTGGCGCAGCTCGGCCAGCAGCTTGGCGCGCGCCGCCGCGCCGAGATCGATAATCCCTTCGCCGGTATCGCGCTGTGCCATTTGCGCGAACAATTCGGCATCCTCGCGCACGAAGTCCGGATTGGAGAGCAGGAAGGCGCGGACGCGCTCGGCATCCAGCGGTTCGTCAAACTGGCTCTCGGCATTTTCCGTCATGATGATTCGGCTCCATTGCGATCTGGCAACAGACTTGCCCCATTCGGTTTCCGAAATGCAAACCGGGCGGCGCAAATGCAGCAGGGGCGAGGCCGGCTAGACGCTGACCGAATGACGCGCCGCAGCACTGGCCTGCAGATAGGCATCAAAGCGCGCGGCCACGACCCGCGCCAGCGTGCGGTAGGCGTCTGCGATACAGATCCGGGCGCCTTCGCGGCTGACAACGCCATCGGCAACCAGATCAGCCAGGTCGGGCTGTTCGATCGAACCGCCAAACTGTGCCGCGATAGCACCGGGATCGGCTTGCAGATCGCACATCAGCCGCTCGATGATCTCGCCGCGAATGCGGTCCTCGCCGCTTTGGCGCACGCCGCGCGCGGTCGCCAGCTCACCGGCCTCGATCGCCCGGCTCCAGCTGGCGACATCGGCTGTGTTCTGGGCATAGCCGTCCGGCGTCTGGCTGATGGCCGAGGCGCCAAGACCGACGAGAAAGGCCGCCTGGTCCGTCGTATAGCCCTGGAAATTGCGCCGCATCTCGCCGCTGGCGGCGAGGCGGGCCATCGCGTCACTGGCGCGGGCGTAGTGATCGATCCCGATCGGGCTATAGCCGGCCGTCTGCACCGCATCGGCGATGGCGAGGGCCTGTTCGATCCGGGCCCCGGATCCGGGGAGGTCCGCGTCATGGATCAGTTTTTGATGCCG
>JBNMNI010000171.1:0-4069 GCA_051275375.1 Maricaulis sp.
GCGCAATGGGGGCGGAAGTTATCATCCTGCCAACCATGACCAATACGGTCGATCGCGATGTCGAGCTGGCGATTGCCCGCGCCAATGCGGCGGTCAACCAGTGCTATTTCGTCGACATCAATGTTGCCGGCCAGCAGGGCAATGGCCGCTCGGCGGTCTATGGGCCAGGCGGAGAATTGCTGTACGAGGCCGGCGCCGGCCGTGAGGTGATGGCGTTCGAACTGGATCTCGAACAGGTCCGCCGGGTGCGCGAGCGCGGCTGGAATGGCCTGGGCCAGGTGCTCAAGAGTTTCCGCGATTCGGTGGCGTTGTTTCCGCTGCACGCGGATCCGGCAGCGCGCCAATCAGGCATGCCCGGACTGGGGCCGCTGACAATGCCGCGAAGGCAGGACGAAAGATCAAACGATGATGGCAAGGGGGAGGGCCGGGCGTCAAAGCCCCGGCTTTCGGTCATCGAGTGAAGGGGGCCGGCCTCGACCGGATCGACACAGGGGCCCGAAATTTCGGGCGATACAGGGTGATGTTATGAAAAAATTTGCAGATGGATTTGCGAGCCGTTCGGCCATCATGGCTGTATTGTTGGGCACTACGGCCCTGGCATCAGGCGCCTTTGTTCCGGCCTACGCCCAGGATGATGAAGCCGAAAGCCGGCGCGAGACGATCATCGTGACGGCGACGCGCCGTGAGGAAAGTGTCTCGGATGTTCCCTACAATATTTCCGCTGTCGGCGGCGCTGATATCGAGCGCGGCAATATCGTCGATGAAGCAGAACTCCTGCGCTCGATTCCCGGCATCGCCGTGGTTGATCGCGGCGCCCGGAACTCCGGCACTCTGAACTCCGCTCGCATCCGCGGCCTTGCGGTCGACGGCAATGGTCTGGGTGATTATGCGGTGTCTTCGGTCGCATCGGTCTCGACCTATATCAATGACACGCCGGTGTTTGCCGGTTTCACATTGCGCGATCTGGATCGGGTCGAAGTCCTGCGCGGGCCGCAGGGCACGCTCTACGGTTCCGGCTCGCTCGGTGGCACGATCCGTTACATCACCCGCGATCCCGATTTCGGCGAGGTGAATGGTTATCTCAGCGCCTCGACCTCAAATGTCGAAGGCTCCGAGGATTGGGGCTACGGCCTCGACGGCGTCCTCAACCTGCCGCTCGGTGAGCACGCCGCCCTGCGCCTCGTCGGCAGTTTCGGCGATTATCCGGGCATCACCGATTATGTGAATGTCTATGATCTGGATGCGAATGGTGCGCCGGTTGCGCCCAATGGCATTCTCGATCCGGCCGCTTCCTATCACTCCGTTGTCGATGCCGACACTGTCGAAACCTGGATGGGCCGTGCGACTTTGCTGTGGGAGCCGACCGACAGCTTCTCGCTGCGCCTGGTTCATGCGCGCCAGTCCGACGATGTCGGCGGGCGCCGCCAGCAGACGGTCGGCGTCGATGGCTATGGCAATGCCTATGGCGATTACGAGAATGGTTCGATCCAGCTGGAGCCATCCTCGCGCGATATCAATATGACCTCGCTCGAGATGGAAATGGATCTCGGCTTTGCCACCCTGACCTCATCCTCCTCGCACTACGACCATAATGGCGACAGCGTCAGCGAGAATACCGGATTTTATGCCCAGGCTGGGTGGCTGGGATTCTATTATAATTACCCGCGTCCTATGGCTTCGGCTGTGCGGACCTATGCCGATGAGGCTGTGGTCCAGGAAATTCGTCTGGTGACCGATGATGGCGGCGATTTCGATTATGTCATCGGCGGCTTTTATCGCCAGCAGCAGATCGAATCGACGCAGGGCAGCTATCTGCGTGGTTTCAAGCAGTGGTGGGATACGCTGCTGCCCTTGGCCGCCGGTGCCGTTGCCGGCGATCAGGACTGGGCCTATCGCCGGACCGAGAATTTCACCGAGACAGCCTTGTTTGGCGAGTTGACCTGGCATGCCAGCGAGGATCTCGACCTGACGTTTGGCGCGCGCTATTTCGACAATGAATCCGACAATGACACCTTCATGGCGCTGCCGCTCTGGGCCGGCCTCTACCCGGACGTGAATGCCAGCTTCTCCTCGGCCGAAGACGATGTCCTGTTCAAGTTCAACATGGCCTGGCGCTTCTCCGACGAAGACATGATGTATGGCACGATATCCGAAGGCTATCGCCGCGGCGGATCGAATGCGGTTCCCTTGTCCGGTGTTTATGCCGAGGACCCGCGCTGGCAGCTCTACACCTCCGATTCCGTGGTCAATTACGAGATCGGCTTCAAGGGTGATCGCGGCGATTTCCGCTATGATGTCAGTGTCTTCTATGTCGACTGGGCGGATCCGCAATTCAACACAACCTCGACCAATTGGGGCTTCTTCGCGGTGCAGAATGGCAGCGAGGCCAGCTCGATGGGCCTGGAAGCCTCGATCGACGGCTTTATTGGCGATAGCTGGCACTACGCGCTGGGCTATGCCTATATCAATGCCGAGCTCGGTGCGGATTTCCACGCGCCTGACCGTCCGGCGCCAGCCACACCGATTGCGCTTGAGGGCGCCATGCTGCCGGGCACGCCGGAGCATCAGCTCAACTGGTCAATTGATTATACGACACAGCTGGATGGCTGGTCCTCCTTCACCCGGCTGGACGGCTATTACCAGTCGGAAACGACCAATGCGGTCACGACTTCGCCAACCTTCAACGTGCCGCTCGACGGGTTCGCGATCTGGAATCTGACGACGACCTTCTCGCGCGATGCGGTTGATCTGTCCTTCTGGCTCAAGAATATCGCCAATGAAGCCGGGGTCACCGGAATTTTCACCGAGGCCTATATGGGCACTTCACCGGCGGACGGGTATTTCGGTAATGGCAACAAGCAGATGATCGCACTGCCCAGAACCATTGGCGCGACGCTGCGCTATAATTTCTGATCGGCTAGGATGACGGGGTGGCTGTCCGAGCTGGCCACCCCGTCGCTTACCTCATGGATATTGCTATCACCCGACCCGAACCCAAGACCCGATTGGCCGAGATTGATCGGGCCCTGCGTGCCCGCCAGCTCGGGCCGGCCCGTTCACTGATCGCGGCGCTGCGGCGCGATGAGCCGGGATATGTCGAAGGCTGGATCGCTGCGGCGCGGCTGGAACAGATGAGCGGCGACTACGCCGCCATGCGCACCTACCTGGCACAAGCGCTTGAACTGGCACCGGCTTCTCCACTGGTTCGCCTGCTCGATGTCGAAGCCCTGGTGCATCTCGGAGCAATCCGGCAGGCCATGGACAAGCTGGCCGCCATGGAGGCCGAGGCGGGCGGAGATGCCGCCTGGATGAGCCGTCTGAGTGAGGCCTATACCCAGTGCGGGGCGTTCGAGGCGGCGGAGCGGTGCGGCCGCCGGGCGGCGCAGCTCGATCCGGATGAACCGGCGATCCGCTATAATTTCGCCTCAAGCTTGATCGCGACCGGTAAGCTTGAGGAATCCGAGCGTGAATTCAACCGCTTGATCGAGCGGGCTCCGCATGATTACGACGCGTATTACAATCGGGCGACGCTGCGCAAACAGACGGCCGGGGATAATCATGTCGCCGAGATCCGGCGCATGCTCAAAGCGCCGAAGCGGACCCGGATGGGCGAGGTTCAATTGAACTATGCCCTTGCTTTGGAACTGGAAAATCTCGGTGAGTATCCGGAGAGCTTTGAGGCGCTGACCAGCGGCGCGCAGGCCAGGCGGGCGATGATGGCCTATCGGGTCGAGGGTGATGTTGCGACCATGGCGCGGATTGCCGAAGTGTTCGATGCCGGTTTCTTCGCCGGAACCCGTCAACAGGACGATAGCGAAGGGGCTGTTTTCGTTCTGGGATTTCCTCGCAGCGGCACAACCCTGGTCGACCGGATACTCAGCGCCCATCCGCAGGTGGAGAGCCTGGGCGAGCTGAATGACTGGCCGCTCGCGCTCACCGGCCTGACCCGTGGCAGCGCCAGCAAGTTCGATATGGTTGCGAAAACTGCCGCCCTGGACATGCGCAAGCTTGCCGCTGACTATCTGTTACGTGTCGCCCAGCGTCGCTCTGATCACCTCTTCTTCATCGA
>JBNMNI010000172.1:0-4052 GCA_051275375.1 Maricaulis sp.
CTGCCAGCAGGATATCGCGCGCTTCCTGCACCTGGCGCGCCAGGGCCGCCGAACCGCCGGTATCGGGATGGAGTTTCTTCATCAGCTGGCGGTGGGCGTGGCGGATTTCCTCGCGCGTCGCATCGGCCGAAACGCCAAGGATTTCACGCGCATCGGCCAGGCTCATCGCATTGGTCGCTGGCGGCGGGCCGGGCCTCTGGGAGCCGCCCTGGCCGGGCGCATTGATGGCAATGCCCAACATGCCCAGACCGAACAGGCCGATCGGGATGCCCAGTGGCAAGGCGCCGCGCAGGGCCAGCATTGCGCCGGCCGCAACAGCGCCGCCGCCCAGCAGCATGCGCACAATGCGCGAGGCCTGGGCGCTCTTCTGGCGCGAGAACCACCAGCCCACCGAGAGGAAGGCGGCCAATGCGATCAGTCCGAGTGCGAAACCTGCCATATCAGAACGGGATGGGCTGCCCTTGCAGCCCCGATAGCTTGAGCACGATCAACAGGTCGCGCAATTCCTGCCGCGCCGCCACATGGCTCATGGTGAAAGGGACGGTCGAGCCGCTCTCGGTCAGGTCGAGCAGGGTCAGCCCCAGCGGAAACAATTCGCGATAGATCACGCGTTCCGCAAAGCCCGGCGCCAGCCGGAAGCCGATCCGCTGCGACAGCATTTTCAGCCCCTCGCCGACGCGCCGCTTATTGCGGGCATCGAGCATGGAGACCCGGTTGCGCATCACGACCCAGTCGATCGAACGCTTCTCCAGGGCCGCCTTGCGCTTGCGGCATTCCCAGACCATTTCGCTGTAAACGCTGGGCCGCCCGACCTGGAAAGTGTCCGGATCGATCTCGGCGAGCAGGTCGAAATCGACGAAACTATCATTGACCGGGGTGACGATGGTATCGGCGGCCGAATGGGCCAGGCGCGAATACAGCGTATCGGCGCCGGGCGCATCGATGATGATGAAATCCGTGCGCGATTTGAGATCGCTCAAGGCATTGGAGAACCGCTCGGTCTCCTCCACTTCGGCAATATCCAGGTCGCGCTGGGCGCTCGGCGCCAGCACGATCTCGTCGGCGCGCGGCAGGTCGACACCATGTTTCTCGCACCAGGTATTGCGATTGCCCAGATAGCGCGAGAAGGACCGCTGGCGCAGATCGAGATCGATCACCCCGACGCGCTTGCCCATCCGCATCAGCGCCACGGCCAGATGCATCGCCACGGTAGACTTGCCCGCTCCGCCCTTCTCATTGCCGACGATAATCAGATGCGCTTCGGCGGCACCGTCGCGCACCCGACCGACCGGTCGTGAAGGGAGTTTGAAAGCAGAGTGAGTGGTCATATCCGGCAACCTAGTCCGCGCGCCCGTAGCGCGACACAAAATCAAGCAGGCATTACTGTCAGTGCGCCCCGTCCGGATCAATATCAGCCAGTGGCCGGCCGGAAAAATCAACCGGCAGGCAGTATTCACCGGCATGCTCGATCACCGCACAGGCCGCGCGCGCTGCCGCCAGCGTATCATAGGGCCCGGCCTGCAGGCGCAGGAAATCGCCCCGGTCGGCAATTGTCACCGCCTCGATCCGGGCCTCGCGGCCGGCGAGCGGTTCGGGAAAGCGTGCCTGCAATTCCGCCCAGCCGGCAAGCGTATGCGCCATGGTGCGGTAGGAGGCGAGATGAATGCCATGCCACAGGCTCGGCGCACTGAGCATGTCCTGCGGCGCGGCAGCGACGGCCTCCGGCGCAGGCGAACCGGCCGCATCCGCCGGGGGCGGGCCGGCCAGCGCCAGGGCAAGCGCCCGCAATTGCGGCGCCACCGCGGTCAGGCTGTCCGGCTCGTACCGGGCGCGACGATCGAGCTCACGCGCCGTGATATCGGCAATGCGGGCATCCTGGCTCTCGGCGACCGGCGGCACGGCGGCGGCCTCCGGCGCGGCAGATGTCGTGGCAGATGTCGTGGCGCAGCCGGCCAATCCGGACAGAAGCGCCACAGCTGCAAGGAGAAGTGCGTAGTTTTTCATGACAATCCGTCTAGACCGAGTCGGCGCGCTTGCCTCCCTCATGGCTTATGATTATGCCGATGAGCGACAGTTTTCCGGGGCCGCCATGCTCAATCTGCAAATCCCTCATGCCACAACGGTTTCCGCCCTGCGCGCCCGTATTCGCGGCTGGCGCGAGGACAGGCTCAGCGTCGGCTTTGTGCCGACCATGGGCGCCCTGCACAAGGGGCATCTCGCCCTTGTACAGCTGGCCAAGGCCCAGTGTGACCGTGTGGTGGCAAGTATTTTCGTCAACCCGGCCCAATTCGCGCCGGGCGAGGATTTCGAGGCCTATCCGCGCACGGTGATCGAGGATTCGCAGCAATTGACCGAGGCCAAGTGCGACCTGATCTATCTGCCGGCGACGGAGGTGATGTATCCGGCGGGCTTTTCCACCACGATTTCAATGACCGGGCCAGCCGACGGGCTGGAAAGTGCGGCGCGGCCGCATTTCTTCAACGGCGTCGCGACGGTCGTTGCCAAACTGCTCGGCCAGGTCCGGCCCGATATCGCGGTGTTCGGTGAGAAGGATTACCAGCAATTGCTGGTGATCCGCCGGCTGGTGCGCGATCTCGATCTCGGTGTCGACATTATCGCCGGCGAGACGGTCCGCGACCGCGACGGGCTCGCCCTGTCCTCGCGCAATGCCTATCTGACGCCCGAAGAGCGCCAGCGCGCCGGCCAGCTCAACCTGATCCTCAAACATTTCGCCGCCGCCCTGCACACGGGCCAAACGGTTGAACGGGCCCGCCTGGAAGCGTCCCAGGCCTGCCAGGAGGCTTTCGATGCCGTCGATTATGTCGAGGCGCGCTGTGCGGAAACCCTGGCGCCGCTGCCCGGTGGCCCGCTGGAAATCCCGGCCCGGGTTCTGGCCGCTGTCCGGCTCGGAACGACACGGCTGATCGATAATTGTGCAGCGACGCCTTCCTGACGCCTGAATTGGCGCTAAGCTGGTGTCTGGTTTGATGATCTGGACGCTGCGACATGAAATCCCATCTTCCGCTGGCCCTGCTGGCCTGGCTGGCCGCCCCGCTGATCGCCTGTGCGCAGCCGGCCTCGCCGCCGCTGCAACAGCCGGAGATCGTCGCCACCCACCCCCATGATGCGGCCGCCTTCACCCAGGGCCTGTTCATCCATGACGGGCAATTATTCGAGAGCACCGGCCAGGTCGGCCAGTCCAGCCTGCGCCGCGTCGATCTGGAAACCGGCGCCGTGCTGCAACAGGTCGATATCAACCCACCGGTCTTCGGCGAGGGCAGCACCCGGATCGGCGAAGAGATCTTCATGCTCAGCTGGGTCAATGAGGCCGGCTTCGTCTTCGATGCCAACACATTCGAACTGCTCGACCAGTTCGCCTATCCCGGCGAAGGCTGGGGCCTGACCACGGACGGCACCCGCCTGATCCTGTCCGACGGCTCATCGCAATTGCGCTTCCTCGACCCGGCAACGCGCGAACAGACCGGCACGATCGAGGTGACACTCAATGGCCGCCTGGTGCGGCGGATCAATGAGCTGGAATGGATTGATGGCGAGATCTGGGCCAATATCTGGCAGACCGGCATGATCATCCGCATCGACCCGCAAAGCGGGATTGTCACCGGCCTGATCGATCTGACCGCCCTGATCCCGGCCGGGCTTGCCGACCCGCGCGATGCGGTCGCCAATGGCATCGCCGTCAATCACGAGACCGGCCAGATCTATGTCACCGGCAAGCTCTGGCCTGTACTCTACGAGATCCGCCTGCCCGCCAGCGGGCAATAGGCGCTACCAGGCGCCGATTTCCATCAGCCGGGCCCGCAGCTCGTCGGACAGGCCCTCACCGCCTGCACCGGGCCCTGTGAGGTCACGGGGCGCATCTTCCGGTTTGAGATAGCGCCACCCCTGGAAAGGCCGCTTTGGCGAAGGTGATGTGCGGATCAGGTCCGGCGACATGATGATGGCGCAGCGCTTGATGCCGTCCTCGCCCTGGATCTGTTCCAGCGCGATGATTTCCGAGCGGCATTGCACGGCGCCATTGATGACCCAGTAGA
>JBNMNI010000173.1:0-4047 GCA_051275375.1 Maricaulis sp.
CGCGGCCCGTCAATTCCGGTGCCTCGCCCGGACGGACCATGCTGAACAGGTGTTCGCCGGTCTGCACCGCGCCATAGAGCACGCCATTATCATAGAGCGGGTAGAGCACCAGCGAACCGTCAACCAGAGTCCGCACCAGCTGATAATCACCTTGGCAGATATTCCGGTCGAAACTCTCGACGAAGGCCGTACGGCCCAGCGTGACGCCGCCGACATCATGATAGAATTCGAAATCCTCGCTGATCAACTCGGCCATCACTTCGAGGTCGCAGTCATTATAGCCCAGCTCGAACAGCTGCCGGTCAAGCTCGGCGAAGCGTGCATCCAGATCGGGCGTGGCCGCAGGCTCGGCCTTGCCCTGGCCCCAGGCCGGCGTCGCCGCCAGCAGGATCAGACATAGTCCCGCTCGTAAAACCATCATAAAAACTCCATTTCCCGTTGATAGTGGCGCTCAGATGAGGCCCTGCCGGCCGGACCCGCAAGCGGGAAAGCGCGCTGCGTGATCCCGCACTACCGCCGGAGATTGTTGCGCGATAGTGTGGCCGGGGCGCAAAACGCTCATGGGGAGATGATGATGACCGAAGGCAGTACACTCAGCGGCCTGATCCTGCTGGTCGGGATAGGCGTTCTCTTCGTTCTGATGCTGGCGCGCCAGATACCTTTCCAGATCATTGGCCGTATAACCGGTCCGATCTTCCGGCCGATCGGCAAGCTGTTCGGCTTGAAGGCGATCACCCGCGCCGGACCCGGTTCGGTTCGCCCGGCCCATATGGGCCCCAGTGCCTGGGCCGCGCTTTCGCGTGCCGCCCGCGCCCAGACGGAAACGGAAAAAGCGCTCGGCAGCGAGTTTTCGCACGAGGACGCCCATCTCGACCGCCACGGCTTCCTGTTCCACTGGACCGGCGTCAAGGTCGGCTATATCCGCACGCCCGGCGAGCTGACCCTTGAAGTCGCCGAGGATTATTACCGCCAGGGCTCGGCCTTTCTCAACGGCCGGGTCAAGATCTCGGCCAATCCGCAAAACCTGTATGAAGATGAGGAAGGCGCGGTCATAGCCGAGTATTTTCCCGCCGATAGCGGCTGCCTCTACCTGCTCAACGAGATGCGCAAGACGATCAATTCCAATGTGCGCAAGCTGACCGTGGTGTTCTCGACCATTATCGCGACGGTGCTGATCATCAACCTGCTCTATAATGATGGCAGCCTGATCGCACTGACCGATCCGATGTCGCTCGGCCCCTTCACAATGGGCGCGACCGATCTCAGCCAGGCCCTCTTCGCCGGTCTGTCGACCATTGGCGGCGCCTTTGCGATGTGGATCATCTATTTCATGGAATACGTGCCCTATCAGCGCAATAATTTCCGGGAATTGTCCAATTTCGTCACCCGCTATCTGGCGCGGCTCAACGATCATTTCCGCACCGCCGAGGGCCAGGCCAAATCGGTCACGGTGGGCCAGGAAAAGGATGCGGCGAAATTCTCCCACTCGGCGCGCATGTGGCACACGAATGTATTGTGGATCGCGCAGCGGATTTTCTTCATCGAGACCTTCGTGCGCAATATCATGTTCCAGATGCTGCGTAATTCCGGCTATTACCTGGTCTTCGTACCGCTGCTCTTCACCGTGGTTCTGGCCGGGCTCAACCTGGCCCTGATCGAGTGGACCGGTTTCGATGCCGGGGCCCGTCTGGCCGATCTGGGGATTATCTTCCTGATCCTGTTCGTGGTTCTGGTCAGCATCTACGCCGTCTTCCTGCGCCGTTCCATGGCGAGCATTGACGAGATCAACCAGGATGAATGGATTGGTTTCGACAGTCTTCTGCTCGAACATGTCCTCGGCGAGATCGTCGGCAAATATGCCGAGGATGTCGGCTATTGGAAGAATCGCATTGGCGGCAGTTTCTAGGCACGGCCCGACTGGCGGCAGGCGGATCAGACGATATCTGTGTGGTCCGTGGCGCACAGGGCGTGGTCGGACAGGGTCTCGATGACGCGGCGCGGATCGACCTCGCCAGGGGCGCAATGGGCCAGCATGCGCGCCAGCCCGACGCGCGCCGCCTCCAGCCTGGCAATCCGCCGCTCGGCCTCAGACCCTGGTCCGCGCCTGGAGCGAACTGCGCCAGGGCTGAAACGCCCTAGCGGTGATCCTCGGTCGAGAAGACCGAACCGAGCAGATCATCGGCGGGCGGCGCCTCGTGACGGTGCTGATAGGGCCGCCCGGCAGCCGGCGGCGTCTCGCGCGAACAGCTGGTGCAGCCCAGGGCGATGCGTTCGCGCACGGCGGCGAGCTGAAGCGACAAATCGTGGAAACGGTCCTGGCCCTCATGCCAGAGCCGCGCGGTGTCATGGCAACGCGCCTCGTCGAAACGGTTTTCCTCCAGGCAGCGATTATAGGTGCGGCAGGAAGAGGTCGCGAACCGGTAGGAACCATCGAGATCGGTCTCGAACGCCGCGATCAATTCCTGGATTCGCGTATCGGCCGTGCTGGCCGAACGGGCGCCATCGACCCGGATCGCCTCGCGATATTCATGGATCTCGGTCAGCATGGACAGGCGCTGTTCGGCCAGGGTTTCGACCTGGCACATGGCGGTTGCCGGAGTGACGGTGTCGGTGATGCGCGGAGCGGGCGGTGCCGGATGGGAGTGCGGCGGCACGCTCTGCGAGGTCGTCGCACAGGCCGACAACATGGTCGCCGCGAGCAGGAATAACGTCAGTTTTCTCATCTCAAACAAGTCCTTCCTGGAGCCCGGTCATTCGGTCTGGCTGCCACCGGCCGCAGCCGGCTGGCCGCCCGCCATGGCGGCCTGATAACAGCCGGGCTGGTTGAGTTCATGCCCGTTTTCGCGGCGCGCCTCGTCGATGCGCTGCTGCCAGGCGATGTAGAAACGGTCGCCGCTGCGCTCGGCCTCGCTCAGCAGCGCCTGGGAGATCTGTGACCAGCGCGCGGCGGAATCACCGCCGGTCGCGACAAATTCACGGCGCAGGCGGATGGCGCGCTCATGTCCAAGATCTGCGGCGCGCCGCAGATAGCTGTCAGCGCGCTCGGGACTCTCGATCAGGCCACACAGGCGATAACTGCCCTGGACCGAGCCGGTGCCATAGATCAGGGCGAGATTGAAATTGGCGCCGCCATTGCCGCGATCGGCGGCGGTATCGAGCCATTCCAGCGCCGAATCGATATTCTGCTGCACACCCAGCCCGGTGGCGAACATGATGCCGAGCAGATTCTGCGAATCGGCGTCGCGGGCGTTGAGCGCGGCGTGACAGATCAGCGTCACCGTCTCCTGCGGCGTCAGGGCGCCGGTCTGGTCAAACCCCATCTCGCGCTGGAAATCACGCACCGAGCGTCGTGTCACCGGCCCGTAGGAGCCGTCGACCGGGCCGGAATAGAAGCCCAGCGCCCCCAGGGCACGCTGGCGCGACAGCAATTGGATGATATCGCCGGAATCCTGGCTCTGGGCGGCGCCATAGGCAATGCGGTTGAGGCTTTGCGGCGAGGTCGGGCAGGACAGGGTCAGCACGGCGGTCTGCAAGCGCTGCTGCGCCGTCAGTGCCGCCTGGGCGCCGCCACCATAGGATCCGGCGATCAGCGACTCATCCCAGGAATCACGCGCCTCCTCGGTGCGGCCGACGGCCTGGTAGGCATCGCCGACATTCAGCCAGCAACGCGCCAGGCTCGGCGCATCGGGGCCGTCCTGGCCGGTGGCGCAAATGCGCTGGCCCGGGGTCTCGTAATAGCGCGCGGATCTGGAATTGGGAAAAAAGGAAAAGGAGCGCGAATTTCGATCCGCTACCGGACCGGTCCCGAAGGACAGGCCGCTGCCGGCGCGGCTTTCTTCCCGGTCGCCATACAGGCCCGATCCGGACCCTGCGCTACTGCCCTCGCCAGTGCGTGCGCCAGAGCCAGAGCCAGAGCCCGGGCCAGACAGGGTTTCGGGGCGGTAATAGCCATAATCCAGATCATAGCCACGGTCATAACCAGGATCATAGCCGGGTGTGCCACCGACGGGATCGATCGATACCGGATCGGCATGGCGCCGGAAAGGC
>JBNMNI010000174.1:0-4041 GCA_051275375.1 Maricaulis sp.
CGCGCCGGCAGCTTCCATCCGGACGCAAATGGCTATCTGCAGAATTCTGCCGGCCTTTATCTGGCGGGCTGGCCGGTCCAGGCCGACGGGACTGTCGATGCCGACCCATCCGATCTGAGCTCGCTGGAAATCATCAACCCGGTCTCGATCGGCGGTGCCGCCGAAGCAACGACCGAAGTCGGTCTCAGCGCCAATCTGCAGGCAAGCCAGGCGGTCTCGGCGGCCGAGGCCACCTATGCTGCCGGCGTTTCGGGTACGAATATGTCGTCCGGCACTGTCACACCGGATGTCGAGTTCGGCATTCCGATCTATGACAGCCAGGGCGGTGTGCACACCATCACCCTGTCCATGCTCAAATCCTCGACGCCAAATCAGTGGCATGCCGAGCTGCACGTCACGCCTGCCAGCGAAGTCACCACCGGCGCCGGCCTGGTCGACGGCCAGATTGCCACGGGCGTCATCGCCTTCGACGCAAACGGCAATTTCGATGTCGCCAACAGCACCATCCCGACTTCGCTCGACTTCCTGGCCTCCGCGAATGTCGCGGCGCTCGGCGCAACGCAGGTTCAGTGGGCTGCGGCAGAGGGCGTCAACTCCCAGGCCATCTCGCTTGAGCTTGGCGGACCATCCAGTGCGGGCGGCCTGACCCAGTTCGACAGCCAGAGTGCCCTGGCGGCCACCTCGGTCAACGGAACGCCGTTCGGCGATTTCTCCGGGGTCGATATCGATGCCAGCGGCATGGTCTACGCCAAGTTCACCAATGGTATCGTCAAGAAGATCTACCAGATCCCGGTGGCGACCTTCGCCAATGCCGACGGTCTGGAAGCCCTTGGCGGCGGCGCCTATGGCGTCTCGCGCGATAGCGGCAATTACACACTCAATACTGCCGGCGTCGGCTCTGCCGGCAATCTCGCCGCCGCGACGCTGGAGAGTTCAAACGTCGATCTGGCGACCGAATTCACCAATCTCATCATCACCCAGCGAGCCTATTCGGCCTCGTCGAAAATCATCACGACGGCTGACGAAATGCTTGATGAAGCAATCAGAATGAAGCGTTAAGCCGCCAATCAGCGGTGAATAGATGACGGGCTCCGCCAGACTGGCGGGGCCCGTTTTTCATGCCTGCCGCGGTCAATTTATATGAGCGCATTTTACGGGCGCCGTTAAACCTAAATTTACCCAGTAGCTTAGGCTGATGTTAAAGCCCGTCCCGTATGTTGATCCTACAAACAAACAAACGGGGACCGGACATGCAGCCGCGCCTTCAAAAAAAAGAAAACTACGTAATTGGGCCGGATGGTAGCCCGCTTACTCTGGCAGATCTCCCGAACCCCGGTGCTCAGCGCTGGGTCGTTCGACGCAAGGCGGAGGTAGTCGCGGCAGTTCGCGGTGGCTTGCTCTCGCTGGAAGAGGCCTGTGATCGCTACACCCTGACCGTCGAGGAGTTCCTCGGCTGGCAAAGATCAATCGACAAGCACGGCTTGGCCGGTCTGCGCACGACCCGATTGCAGCACTACCGCTAGCGCATTATCGCACCAATCTGTGCAGGAACGGCGGCCCTCTCCCCCCAGGGTCGCCGTTTTCGCATGCGCTGCATAAGAAAACACACCTGTCTCACCTGCCCTCCCGAGCCGGATACATCACGTATGTCCCGGCATTAAGGCCTCGTTTACGAGGTCGGTAGGAAAATTCTGCCCAGTGGTTCGCTTCAGATGCGGACAATCGAATCGGCAGGATGACTCGTGAACGCGTTTTTTGATCAGCTCAGGGCTTTCGGCATCGGCCGGCTTGCCGCCATCTTCGGTCTCGCGGCCGGAGTCGCGGCCGCGCTGGTGTATTTCTCGGGAAATGTCGGCAGCGGTTCGCAATCGCTGCTGTATTCCGGTCTCGACCCCGCCGCCGCCGCCGCCGCCGCGCAATTGCTCGACCAGGCCAATGTCGATTACGAGATCAAGGAGGGCGGCACCGCGATCTACGTGCCGCGCGACCAGGTCGACGAGGCCCGGGTTCGGGTCGCATCGGGCGGACCGCTGACCGGCGCCTCGGTCGGCTATGAAATCTTCGACCGTGAAGACAGCTTCGGTCAGACCAGCTTCGTGCAAAACCTCAACGCCAAGCGCGCCCTCGAAGGCGAGCTGGCGCGCACCATCCAGTCGATGGCTTTCGTATCCAGCGCCCGCGTCCACCTCAACCTGCCGGAGCGGCGCCTGTTTGCCCGCGACCAGCAGGCACCGACGGCCGCTGTCACCATCAGCGCCAATACGACGCTGAATGCGGAACAGGTCCGCGTCATCCGCAATATCGTCGCCAGCGGCGCCGGGCTCGAGCCCAATCATGTCTCGCTCGCCGATGATCGCGGCCGCCAGCTTGCCAGTGTCGGCGGCGAAGGCTCGGCCGTCAGCGTGATGATGGACGAACGCCAGACCGGGATTGAAGGTCAGCTGCGCCAGAATATTCTCGATCTCGTCGAAGGCGTGGTCGGTGCCGGTGCCGCCCGCGTGCAGGTGACGGCGGAACTCAATCGGCGCAGCGTCTCGGAAAGCTCCGAGATCTACGATCCCGACGGCGCCGTTGTGCAGTCGCGTGACCGCCATAGCGAGACCAGCCTCGACGAGGACGGCAATGGCGGCAATCGCGTCTCGGCCTCGGAAAACCTGCCCGACGCCAATGCCGGCTCCGGCACAGCCAGCGGCAATACCTCAAACCGCGAAGTGACCAATGATACCGTCAGCTATGCGATGTCGAGCACAACGCGGACCCAGGTGACCGAAGCGGGCGCGATCGAACGTCTCTCGGTTGCGGTTGCCGTCGACGGCATCGTCGAGACCCAGGAAGACGGGACCGTCCAGTGGAGCCCTCGGCCCCAGGCCGAGATAGACCAGATCGAGGCCCTCGTGCGCTCGGCCATGGGCTATGTGAGTGAAGTCGGCGGCCGCCAGGACAGCGTCACCGTCACCCAGATGGAATTTGCCCGGGCCGATCCCCTGCTGGGAACGCCGGCGACCTCGGGCCTGAGTTTCACCAAGAGCGATGTCATGCGGGTGGCGGAAATCGCCGTCATGTTCATTACCGCCCTGCTGGTTATCTTCCTCGTCGCCCGGCCCCTGATCAAAGGTGCTGGCGGCGCTGCCATGCCAGCGGGGCTGGCGCTTGCCGGTGCCGGTGCCGGCGCCGGCGCAGGCCGCATCGAGGGCACTGCCACGCCGATGTCGCTGCCCGGCGCGAGCCCGGCGGCCTTCAATGCGCCTTCGGTCGCGGACGGGATTGATATCTCCAAGATCGACGGTCAGGTGAAGGCGTCTTCGGTGAAGAAAGTCGCGAGCATTGTGGAATCCCACCCCGAAGAATCGATCTCGATTCTGCGCACCTGGCTCCATGAGGGATAAGCATGGCCATTGACCGCGGCAAAGCGATTGAAGATCCCAGCAAGATGACCGGCCCGGAAAAGGCCGCCGTCATTCTGCTGGCCCTGGGCGAAGACGATCACGGATTGTGGAATCACCTCGATGAAGAGGAGATTCGCGAAGTCTCATCGGCCATGTCCAATCTGGGTACCGTCACGGCGGCCGCCGTCGAGAAGCTGATCGTCGATTTCGTCGGCCAGATGTCGTCGACCGGCTCGCTGATGGGCTCGTTCGAAGCGACGCAGCGCCTGCTCGGCTCCTTCCTGCCCGGCGAAAAAGTCGACACGATCATGGAAGAGCTGCGCGGTCCCGCCGGCCGCACCATGTGGGACAAGCTGGGCAATGTGAACGAGGTCGTTCTCGCCAACTACCTCAAGAATGAATACCCGCAGACGGTCTCGGTCGTGCTCTCGAAGGTCAAGCCTGAACACGCTGCGCGCGTCCTCGGCTCCCTGCCGGAAGATTTCGCCCTGGAAGTCGTCACCCGCATGCTGCGGATGGAGCCGGTCCAGCGCGAGATTCTCGACAAGATCGAAGAGACGCTGCGCAATGAATTCATGTCCAATCTGGCGCGGACCTCCAAGCATGACAGCCATGAGATGATGGCCAGCATCTTCAATAATTTCGACCGCCAGAC
>JBNMNI010000175.1:0-4034 GCA_051275375.1 Maricaulis sp.
AGCTCGAGCCCCTGCTCGCTGGCAAAGGTTTCCGCCCCCGCTCCTTGCAGCATCACATGCGGCGAATGTTCCATCACCGCCCGCGCCAGCGAAATCGGGTGCCGCACCGAACTCACCCCGGCCACCGCCCCGGCATTGAGATCGCTGCCATCCATGATCGAGGAATCCAGCTCATTGCGGCCGGCAGCGGTGAACACCGCGCCGCGACCGGCATTGAACATCGGATCATCCTCGAAGGCGCGAATAATGGCCTCGATCGCATCGACCGCCGTGCCACCCGATTCGAGCACGCCGGCGCCGGTATCGAGCGCCTGCGCCATCGCCGCCCGATAGGCCGCATCGGTCTGCGGCGTCATCGAATCGCGCTCGATCACCCCGGCCCCGCCATGGACGACCAGGGCCCAGCGCGGCGCCTCAAGCGCCAGGGCGCCCGGTGCCAGCATCACTGCGGCCATGGCCGCGCTCAGGATATGTTGCATCAGATCAATTCCTCCCAGATTCTCGCGAGCTTTGCCCCGATCGCGCCGGCATGCAAGCGGCAGCCGGTGGACTACTGGCCGGCCATCGCCGTGCACAGGGGCCGCACGCCCTGCAGGCTCGGCTGCGGCCGCAACCAGCTGGCGCCGCCAAAATACAATTGCACCCCCTGCACCACCCACGCCCCCTGGCACCAGACCTGCTGATAGGGGCCGGCACACGCCTCCACCTGCGCGGTCACGAATTCTGCAGCGCCGGTATAGAGGCGCACGGCGATGATGCGGCCATCGCGGGCGCTGCAAGTGCCGATCCCGTGCACCGCCTCGCCCAGGCCCAGCACGGCGACGCCGGAACGCGCGACCTGGCGGCCCGTCACCCGGCCGGAGCAAAAGCGGGCCGTGCGCGGCGGTGCGCCGCGGAAGAATGCGCGCACCTGGCAGACGCGGCGATCGAGCGGTGTGAGTTGCAGCCCGTAGAGGCGCTCACCGTCCTCACTGAGCAGGGTCTTGCTGTCGCGCGTCTCGATCCCGAGCAGCATGGACGGCTCCGCCTCCAGGGCATAGCCGGTGAGGCTGGCGGCAAGCAGGATAGCGGCTGCGATCAAGGAATATCTCCAGACTCAAGGCGCGACCGGGCCAGCATAGCCGCTGGTTTTGCCACGGTCGCCTGCTGAGCGATCACAAGCGCGTGCGCCCGCATGATCGTCCCCGTCAGCTCTCCATCCGGATGCGGACCCGCGCCCGTGAGCGCCGCCCGGCCTGATCCACCACTTCCACGACATAGAAGCCCGGCCCGCCCGGATACCAGACGGCATCGCCGACCGCATTGCGGCCCACCGGCACGCCATCGGCATACCAGTTGACCGCGCTTTGCCCCTGGGCGGCCAGCACGAAACCGCGGCCACGCCGCTCGGCCCAGACTTCCGAACCGTCTGGCGGGAACAGGATTTGCGGTGCCGGATCGAGCTGGAACTGCGCCATCGTTACCGGAGATTCCGGCATTTCGCTCTCATCGCGCCCGGGCTGGGCCTGCGAGGGCTCCAGGCTCTCGATCATGTCGAAGACGCGAAACAGGAGCGGCAGCGCTCCGTCGCGCCCGGTCACACCGTCGCGCGGAACACCATCGGCGCGGCCGACCCAGACCACGACCGTATAGCCGCCCGCTACACCGGCCGACCAGGCATCGCGAAATCCGTAGGAGGTGCCGGTCTTGAAGGCAATCTCGGGCGCTTGGGTGGTCAGTATCGCCGGCATGCGGCCGCCCGGATGCGGCGCGCGCCGCAGAATGGTGAGGATTTCATGGGCCGATTCGGCGCTGACCAGGGCGAAGCCCGACCCGTCTTCGACCTGATCCTCGTCTTCAAACCAGCGCAATGGCCGCGCCCGGCCGCCATCGCCCAGCGCGGCATAGAGGATTGCCAATTGCTGCACGCTCAGCCCGGCACCGCCCAGAGCGACGGCCAGCCCGTCATCGCGGGCAGCGCCATGCGGGCGTTCCGGTTGCGCCCCGGCAAAGCCGAGGGCAGCAGAGAATCGCCGTGCCCCGACATCATCCAGCGCGGTGACGGCGGGTATATTGAGCGAGTGCTGCAGCGCTTCCGTGATCGTGACATCGCCGCGAAACCGGCGGTCGAAATTGTCCGGCTGATAACCGGCAAAGCGCCGCGGAAGATCGGCGATGCGCGTGTCCGGCGCCGCCAGGCCATCATCGAAAGCCATGGCATAAATGAAGGGTTTCAGCGTCGAGCCCGGCGAGCGCGGCCGCGTCGTCAGATCAATCCAGCCGCCCGGCCGCTCGCGGCCTGCCGAGCCAATGGCGGCGCGCACGGCGCGGCTCTGCGTCTCCACCACCATCACCGCAATCTGGGCTTCATCATCGCCCATCGGCAGATTGTCGCGCACCTGCTGTTCCAGCGCGCGCTGCAGGCCGGCATCGAGCGTCGTCACCATGTCGGTGCGGCCACGATTATGCCGCGCCAGCGTCTCGGCGACCTGCCAGGCATCGCCGGGAAAGGCGCGGCGACCCGGTGCCGGATCGAGCGCGGCATCGGCCTGGGCCGTCGGGCGGGCAAGACCGACGCGGGCGAGCCGGTCGAGCACGCGGCCCCGCGCGGCGATCGCCGCTTCGGGGTGGCGGTCCGGACGGCGTGCCTCGGGCGATTGCGGCAGGGCGATCAGCAGGGCGATCTGCTCGATGGTGAGCTGGTCGGGCTCGCGGCCGAAATAGGCCCAGGAGGCCGCCCTCACCCCCTCAAGATTGCCGCCATAGGGCGCCAGCGTGAGATAGAGTTCGAGTATTTCACGCTTGCTCAGATGCAATTCCAGCTGCAGCGCCCGCGTCATTTGCAGGAATTTGGCGCCGTAGGTACGCGGGCGCGGCTCCAGCAGGCGGGCGACCTGCATGCTCAGCGTCGAGGCCCCCGAGACGATGCGTCCGGCGCGCAAACCTTCCCAGGCGGCCCGGACCACGGCACCGGGATCAACCCCGATATGGGAGTAGAAACGCGAATCCTCATAGGCCAGAAGCGCGTCGATGAAGTCCGGATCAATCCGGTCCAGATCGGCCGCCAGCCGCCAGCGCCCGTCGGCGACGGGGAAGGCGCGCAGCAATTCGCCATCCCGGTCGCGCACCAGCTGCGAACGCGCCTGGGCCGGCTCGAGCGGCACGGGCAAGAGCGCGTCCAGCGCCAGCAGAAACACCAGCCCCGCCAGCGTCCCCGCGACAACCCAATATATCCGACCCAGGCCGAGCATGGGCTAGTCGCGTGGCCGGATGACCAGCTGGCCGGTTTCGCTGCGGGCAAACACGTCGGGCCGGTACATGTCTTCCATCACGGCGCCGGGCAGTGTGTATTGCCCCGGCGTCACGGCACGGACGATATAGGCCAGACGCGCCATGCGGCCGGTGCGCAGATCGATCGCGGCGACGAAACGGTCATCGCGCGCTTCCGCAATGCGCGGATCATCAATCGCGCCCAGCCAGGCATAGACACCGTTCGGACCGGCATCTTCGGGCCGGATGATGGCCTCGATTTCCAGACCTGCCGGCAGAAGATCGACCAGCATGGCCGGAATGGTGCGCTGCTCGCTCGGGTTCAGCTCGATCTCGATGACCAGCCGGTCGCCCTGGATCAGCTTGGTCAGATCGACCGACGTGCCATCCATGGACCGGATGCGCTTGGTGATCGCGACCTGTTCGGAGGCGGCCAGTGGTGCCGAAATCGTCTCGCCATGGGCGATCTGGGTCACCCAGACCGGATTGGTGCCGCGATTGGCGAAGCCGGCCGGATTGGTCAGTTCGCCCGGCGTCAGGGTGAAGTCCCTTTGTCCGGGCGCCGCATCGGCAGAACCGGTTTCAATCGCCAGCGCATCCGTTCCTGCCGACAGCGCCTGGGCCGCGAGCAGAAGGAAGGCCTTCTCCTGCGTCGTCAGACGGCCCGGCTCGGGCAATTCAAGCGCGACGCGCTCGGCCAGACGGCCGACCAGATCGCTTTCGCCAGCTTCGGCGGCCAGGGCCAGAACGCCGGCGAGGTCGCGCCGGGCGGTCTGATACCAGTC
>JBNMNI010000176.1:0-4028 GCA_051275375.1 Maricaulis sp.
CTTGCAGGGAAGCGCGGGCGGCGTTAGACCGCGAGCCAGCAATTCACTTCCCTCAAGAGGAGCTCTCCCCCATGGCCCGTAACAAGATTGCGCTCATCGGATCCGGTATGATCGGTGGCACTTTGGCCCATATCGCCGCGCGTGAAGAACTCGGCGATGTCGTCCTGTTCGACATTGCTGCCGGTGTTGCCAAGGGCAAGGCCCTGGATATCGCCGAGGCCAGCCCGGTTTTCGGCAAGGACAGCAAGCTGGCCGGCGCCGATGATTATGCCGCGATCGCCGGGGCCGATGTCTGCATCGTCACCGCCGGTGTGCCGCGCAAGCCTGGCATGAGCCGCGATGATCTGCTCGGCATCAATCTGAAAGTCATGAAAGCGGTCGGCGAGGGCATTGCCAAACACGCCCCCGACGCCTTCGTGATCTGCATCACCAATCCGCTCGACGCCATGGTCTGGGCCCTGCGCCAATTCTCCGGCCTGCCGCACAACAAGGTCGTCGGCATGGCCGGCGTGCTCGACAGTGCCCGCTTCCGCCATTTCCTCGCCGAGGAATTCGGTGTTTCGGTTGAAGACGTCACCGCTTTCGTGATGGGCGGTCATGGCGACACCATGGTGCCGCTGCTGCGCTATTCCACCGTCGCCGGCATCCCGGTTCCCGATCTGATCGCCATGGGCTGGTCGACGGATGCGAAGATGGAAGAAATCGTCCAGCGCACCCGCGGCGGCGGCGGCGAGATCGTTGCCCTGCTCGGCACCGGCTCGGCCTTCTATGCCCCGGCTGAAAGCGCGATCGAGATGGCCACCGCCTATCTGCGCGACAAGAAGCGCGTCCTGCCCTGCGCTGCCCACCTGACCGGCCAGTTTGGCCAGGACGACATGTATGTCGGCGTGCCGGTGGTGATCGGTGCCGGCGGTGTCGAGAAAGTCGTCGAGATCCAGCTCAATGCCGAAGAGCAGGCGATGTTCGATCTCTCGGTCGACTCGGTCAAAGGCCTGGTCGCGGCCTGCAAGGCGCTTGATCCTTCGCTGGTCTGATCCGGCCGGCGCCTGAAAACAGAGACGGCCGCCGGAGCAATCCGGCGGCCGTTCCTGTTTGCGATCCCTGGGTGTCCGGCCCGTCGGGCTCAGATCCCGCCGACGAAGGATGAGGTATTGTTGAGCCGCATCACCTCGAAGCTGAGCGCCACGCCGAAGGTCAGCCAGGCGAAGAGCGGCCATAACAGCCAGCCGGCGGGCTTGCACTGGCGTCCAACCACCGCAATCGTCAGCAGGGCGTAGAGCCACAGCAAAAGCGCGGCAAGGAAGCCGGAAGAGACATCGCGGCCGCCAAAGGTGATGGTGAGCTGAAGCATCAATCCGGCCACCAGGCCGAGGATGAGGGCAGCTGCGACAAAGCGAAGCAATCCGCCCTTGCAACGCTCGGTGATCCACAGGCTGATCGCGATCAGCTGCATGGTCAGGATCGAAATGAGATTGGGCAGCATGCCCGAGGGCGTCCAGTCCGGGTGGCTGAGACTTGCGGCCCAGAGCGCGGCCTCGCTGGACTGCACCCAGCCGGCAAAGCCGCCCGACACGCTCGCAGCCACAAGCATGTAGATCAGAAGGCGTATCACTCCGGGACGGTTCTTGGCGTCCATGACGACGGGGGTTCTCCAAAACGCAATTCGCGACACCATTCCTGCAATCGCCACGCCAGAACGGGTTAGGCCGGGTTTCGCGTGCAGCCCGGCGCGGCAAAAGGCCTGCGCATCATGCCTCGGCTTCTACTTGACGTTTGTGGCAGCGTGGTGTCGCTTTCGTGGCATGATCACACCTGTTCTCGAAACCGAACGCCTGCAGCTTCGACCGCCCAACATGGCGGACTTTGAGCCGCTCTGCGCGCTGATGGCCGACGAGGTCACCACCCGCTATATCGGCGGCGTGCAGTCGCCGCCCCTGGCCTGGCGCAGCCTGTGCGGGATCGTCGGTCACTGGCAATTGCGCGGCTATGGCTTCTTCTCGGTGATCGAGAAGGAGAGCGGCCAATGGCTCGGCCGGATCGGGCCCTGGTATCCGCATGGCTGGCCACAGCCGGAAATCGGCTGGACCCTCAATCGCGCCAGCTGGGGCAAGGGTTATGCGACCGAGGCCGGGGTGGCGTGCATGGACCATGTGTTCGACACGCTCGGATGGGACAGCGTCATTCACCTGATTCATGCCGACAATACCGGCAGTCAGGGTGTCGCGCGCCGGCTCGGTTCGCTGGATGCCGGCAAGCAGGCCGAAGTCGCGGGGTTTGGACTGATGGCCGATATCTGGGGCCAGAGCGCGGCCGATTGGAAAGACAATCGCAAGCGCGTCATTGCGAGTCTCGCCTAACCGTTTTTCATCAGGAGAAGCCACCATGAAACTGCGTCGTATCGTGATCATGCTCGATGGGTCGGAGGCCGATGCACCCTTGCTGCGCCAGGGGCTCGGGCTGTGCAAGGCGCATGCGGCCCATCTCGATGCGCTGTTCGTGCGCCGCAATCTGGCCAGCGGCGGCGATTTCCTCGGGGATTCCTTCTCGACCTATGGCATGGAGGCCGTGCTTGAAGCCTTGGCCGATGCGGCGGCGGAAGCCAGCGCCAACGCCCATGCAGCCTTCGACGCGGTTGCCGATGAGGCGACCGGTTCGGCCCTCGGGAAATTCATCGAATATGTCGGCCTGCCCGACGGGGCGCTCGCCGATGAGGGCCGCCTGTGCGACCTGATCGTGATGGCCAAGCCGCAGGGCCGCACCGCCCATCAATTGCAATCGATCAGCATTGCTGCGGCCCAGTCGGGACGGCCGGTCCTGCTGCTGCCGCCGCAGCGCGATGCCGCGGCGCCCTTCGAGCGTGTCGCAATCGCCTGGGACGGATCGCTCGAGGCCATGCGCGCAATGGTAGGCGCCCTGCCCATGCTGCAGGCGGCCGGGTCCGTCTCGATCCTGCATGCGGGCGGCGATGCCGGGGCATCGGACAAGCTGGCGGCGATTGCCCGCTATCTCGACCTGCACGGGGTGACGGCAACCACCCACTCGATCGATCTGGAAGGGCGCAGTGCGGCCAGGACACTGATCGAGGCGGCGACTGCCGGCCAGGCCGACCTGCTGGTGATGGGCGGGTTTGGTGCGCCGCTCCTGCTGCGCGCGATCGGACGCGATGAGACCTCAGCCCTGATCGACGGCACGGACTTCGCACTGCTGCTGGCGCATTGAACCGCGATCAGCTGAAGAAAGCCGGCGGATCATCGCGCAGCCAACCGGTGATCTGGTAGCGGCCGGTGCCGGCAAAGGGCGAGACCGGACTGACCGAATGGATTTTGCGACCATCGAACAGTGACAGCATGTTGAAGCGCGGCATCAGCGCCCGCTCGACATCCTGCCTGTCGTCGAGAAACATCAGCAAGCCGCCCCAATCGGTCTGCCAGTTGCGGGTAAAGCCAAACGTGTAGGCGGCGCGGCGCTCATTATTCATCCCGTCATCGCGATGGCGCGTCAGGAACTGCCCGCGCGAATACAGGGTGGCCTGGCAATCCGCCTTGGTCAGCGGACCGGTGCCGATGACCTGGCGTCCGAAATCAAGGAAGGCCGGCGAATTCATGAATTCGGTCAGCTTGTGGATCGGATGGCCCGGATCCCAGCCTTCGGACCAGGCCTGGATCATCGGGTAGGAGGAGTAGAGGAAGCCGATATTCTCGCGCGCCATTTCCATGACGCCGGCCAGCATCTGCTGCAGGCCGTCGCGGCCGAGTGCCTGGATTTCCGCCTGGTTGAGACAGACCACCGAGCCGTAATCGGCGACCTGTCCGTTCCTGGGTGCCACGAAGGCCAGCCGCCAGGAGATTTGCCGGGCGAGCAGGTCATGCACCGCATTGGCAGCCTCCTCGCTCAATATGTCCGGGATCTGGACCAGACCATTTTCCGCATAAAGCCGCGCAAAATGCGCGACATCGAGATCCGGGTTAAGCGTGAAGTCGATTGTTGGGCTCATGGGCGCGAAGGTCCTGCAGGCTGAAACATGATGG
>JBNMNI010000177.1:0-4022 GCA_051275375.1 Maricaulis sp.
GCGGTGATGCCGCTGAGGGAGAATTCATAGGCGGTGGCAATGCCGTCGCTGGTCGTGCCGGTGACCCGCATGGTTGCGCCGCGGCGCATTTCGCGGATCAGCGAGGGCTCGTCGCCGAGATCGTCGAGAAAGGCTTCCTGACCGTCGGAAAACAGGCCGAAACGGCTGGAGCCGACGCGGATTTCCGGCGGGCTGTTGGGGCGCAAATCATAGCCGACCAGCAGGCTGGGCTGTTCCTCGACCGACCCGGATTGCCATGAGGAAACCAGGAAATAGACATTGCCATGCGCATAGGCCAGCGGCGTGGAATCGCGCGGCCGGCTCAGCGTGTAGCACACCAGACCGTCATCGCCCGCGCGGGTGAAGACCCGCCAATCGCCATATTCGCCGCGAAATTCGGGCTCGCTCTGCGCCATCGCCGGAGCGCCGAGGCCGAGGATCAAAACGAGGGTGGTCAGGCAGCTGCGAAGGGTCACGGTAAATACCTCACCAGGGAAGGGGGAAGACTATGCGCATGCAGATGGCGGTATGATGGCGAGGTTAAGTCCACGCTAAGATTCGGCGAATGAGGTAAAATTCACTGTGTGCCCTGCGTTTTTAACTAGTGGATATCGACCGTGATATGGCCGTCGGCGTGGACGACGGCGCGCTTCATGCCCGGTGAATTGAAGGGCTGGGCGATATTGCCATGCCGGTCGACGGCGATCAGACCGCCCTCGCCGCCCAGCACGCCGATTTCATCGATCGCCGCCTGGCAGGCCGTGGCGAGATCGGCCGCGCCATAGGCCATGCGCGCCGCGACATCCTTGGCGGTGGCATTGCGCAGGAAATACTCGCCCTGCCCGGTGCAGGAAATCGCGACCTGGCTGTCGGCCCAGGTGCCCGAACCGATCACCGGGCAATCGCCGACGCGGCCCTCCATCTTGTTCAACGTGCCGCCGGTCGAGGTTGCCGCGACGAGCTTCCCCGCCCGGTCGAGGGCAACACAGCCCACCGTCCCGGTCGCCATTTCGCGATCATCGGGCGCGGCGGCCGGGGTGTAATAATCATTGACGCTGTCGACCCGCTCGAGGTTTTTCTGCATCGCAAAGGCATCGGCGCCGCGGCCGACCAGCATGACATGCGGCGTCGATTCCATCACCGCACGCGCCGCCAGGATCGGGCTGACGAAACCGGTCAGCGCCGCGACGGCGCCGGCCTTGCGGTCATGGCCACACATGATGGCGGCATCGAGCTCATAGCGGCCGGCCTTGTTTGGCGAGGCGCCCTTGCCGGCGACATAGAGGCCGGCGGCCTCGAGCTGACGGATGATCTCGGTGACGGTGTCGAGCGCGGTTTCGCCCGAGGCGAGCATGGATTTGCCCAGCTCGGCGAGTTTTTGCATGTGGACGATCTGCTCGGGATAACCGTGGTCGGCGAGAACGCCGGCCCCACCATGGAGAACGAGGGCATAGGCACCGGTCATGTCGGGGAACTCCAGGCAAGTGAGCGAATTGGAAGCCCGCTCTAGCACTCGCCGGGGCGGGGGTGAAGGCGGGAAGGCGGCGATTTGCCCCGCTTGCGGAGGCGGCGCGTTTTCGTTAACTCCCTGAGCAGAGAAAATCTTGGCAACCAAACCATTCAAGCAGGGAAATCAAGCGATGAAAATTGACGCGTCCATTGCCGCCATCGTCACGGGCGGCGCTTCAGGTCTCGGCGAGGGCTCGGCCCGCCGCCTGGCCGCCGATGGTGCCAAGGTTGCCATTTTCGACATGAATGCCGAGCGCGGCGAGATGGTCGCGAAGGAAATCGGCGGCGTGTTCTGCCAGGTCAATGTCGCCGACGAAGCCAGTGTCGATGCCGGCTTTGCCAAGGCCCGCGCTGCGCATGGCCAGGAACGCATTTTCGTCAATTGTGCCGGCATTGGCTGGGCCGAGAAGACGGCGCGCCGCTCCTCCTCGACCGGCGAGATCGCGGCCCATGGCTTTGCGGCCTTCTCCAAGGTGATCGCGATCAATCTGGTCGGCTCCTTCATCTGCGCCGCCAAATCGGCTGCCGGCATGATGTCGCTCGATCCCAATGGCGGTTCGGGCCGCGGCGTGATCATCAATACCGCTTCGGTCGCAGCCCAGGACGGCCAGATCGGTCAGGTCGCCTATGCCGCCTCCAAGGGTGGCATTTACGGCATGACCCTGCCTATGGCGCGCGATCTCGCGCGTGAAGGCATTCGCGTCAACACCATATTGCCGGGCTTTTTCGAGACACCGATCTACGAACAAATGCCGCCGGAAGTGAAAGTGAATCTCGCCTCGCACCTGCAATTCCCGCAGCGCTTCGGCACCCCGGCCGAATACGCCGATCTCGTCGCCTTCATGGTCACGAGTGATTACATCAATGCCGAATGCGTCCGCCTCGATGCCGGTGCGCGCATGCCGCCGAAATAGCCGGAACGTCATGTTTGTCTGAAGAAAGCCGGGTTTCGACCCGGCTTTTTTTACGCAGCCCGGTCAAAGTAAAACTGCAACTCATTTGCAAAATGGTTGGACATGTCCCTGATAGTTTTGTAATTGCGGCTCAGTCGCATTATCAAAACCATCAGGAATCCCCATGCGTTGTACACTTCTCTCGGCCACAGCCCTGGCCGCCCTCTCCATGCCTGCCTGGGCCCAGCAGGTTGAATTGGGCGGTAGCCAGGTGGAGGTGATTTCGGTCATCGGCCTGACGGGCGACCCCAATTCCATTCCCGGTTCGGCGGATCTGCTCGATGCCGATGACCTCGCCGTCCATGATTATGCCGATATCACCCGGCTATTGCGGACCGTGGCCGGGGTGAATTTCCAGGAAGAGGACGGCTATGGCCTGCGCCCGAATATCGGCATGCGCGGCACCGGCCTCGATCGGTCCGAGAAGATCACCCTGATGGAGGATGGCGTTCTGATCGCGCCGGCGCCCTATGCCGCACCCTCCGCCTATTACTTCCCCCATACCGGCCGCATGGCCGGGGTCGAGGTGATCAAGGGCGCGGCAGGCGTTCGCTATGGTCCGCGCACCCAGGGCGGCTCGCTCAACCTGTTCTCGACACCGGTGCCCGAGGCTTTCTCCGGTGCGCTGGGGCTTTGGGCCGGCGATGAAGGCATTCGGCGCGGGCATGGCTATGCCGGTGGCATGACCGGACTGGAGAACGGGGTCCGGATTGGCGGCCTGGTCGAGGTCTATCTGGACAGCGCCGATGGTTTCAAGGCGATTGATGGTTTCGAGGCGGCCTCGACCGGTTATGAGATCGAGGATTATGTCGGCAAGCTGCGGCTGGAATTCAGCGCCGGTGGCATTGACCACATGTTTGAGCTCAAGGGCCAGTTCTCTGACGAGGTCTCCAACGAGACCTATCTGGGTCTGACCGATGCGGATTTCGCGGCCAATCCCTTCCGCCGCTATGCCGGCAGCCAGCGCGATCAGATGAATGCCGACCATAGCGAGTTGTCGCTGCGTTATCGCGGCGAGCTCGCCAATGGGCTCGTCCTGTCGGCGGTCGCCTATTCGACACGCTTCGGCCGCGACTGGTTCAAGCTCGACAGTGTCGACCCCGACGGGGCCGGGATTGCCGCGCCGGTTTCGATTTCGGCCCTGCTGGAAGACCCCATCGCCCATGCCGATGCCTTCGAGGTCGTGCTCGGTGCGGCGGGTTTTGCGTCTGCCGACGATGCCTTGCGGGTCAAACACAATAATCGCGATTACTCGGCCGACGGCATCCAGCTGGAACTGGCCGGCGATCTGGCGCTGGGCGGGACGGATAATGCCTGGCGGGTCGGCCTGCGCCTGCACCAAGACGAGATGGACCGTTATCAGTGGCTGGAGCGCTTCCGGATTGATGATGGCGTGATGGTGCAGACCCGCATCGATGCGCCCGGCTCGGATTCAAACCGGATCGAAAGCGCTGAAGCCGTGGCGCTGTTTGTTCAAAACGAGATCAGCTTCGGCAATTGGATGCTGACGCCGGGCCTGCGCTATGAGCGTGTCGAGCTGAGGCGCGCGGATTTCGGCAA
>JBNMNI010000178.1:0-4011 GCA_051275375.1 Maricaulis sp.
GGGTGCGCACCCGGAAGGCACAGCGCCGCGCGATCGCGATCGTATTGGCGAGCGCTTCGGGCAGATCGGCAAAGCGCGCATTCATCTCATCCGGGCTGGTGAGATAGTGCAGCGGCGTCACGCGGCGCCGGTCGGCAACCGAGACATAGGAACTCTGGGAAATACACAGCAGCGCATCGTGCGCCTTGTGCATCGAGGCATCGGGGAAATAGGCCTCATTGGTGGCCACCAGTGGCAGACCGCGAGCATAGGCCTCCTCCACCAGCCAGTTCTCGGCCTCCAGCTCATCGGCCAGACCATGGCGCTGAAGTTCAACATAGAGCCGGTCGCCATAGGCAGCGTGCAGCTTGTCCAGCAGGGCTAAGGCATCGGGTTTGCGGCCGGAGACGATCAGACGGTTCAGCGCACTGTCGGGCCCGCCGGTCAGCGCAATCAAACCCTCGGCATGTTCCAGCACGCGATCGAGCGGCACATGCGGTTCTTCCGTCCCGTCAACATCAAGGAAGGCGGCGCTCGAAAGCGCCATCAGATTTTGATAGCCGGCCTCGTTCTGGACCAGCAGGGCGATCATGCCGTCGGGGCCGGCGCGTTCGCCGGGATGCGGCACGCCAAGCCGTACTGCGAGCGTGCAGCCGATGATCGGCTGAATCCCGGCCGCCGCGACATATTCGGAAAATTCCAGCGCGCCGTAGAGATTATTCGTGTCGGTCAGCGCAATCGCCGGCATGTCCTGGGCCAGGCAAGCCTCGACCATTTTGGGAATCCGGATCGCGCCTTCAAGCAGGGAATAGGGCGAACGGACACGCAAATGCACAAAGGGCTGTTTCGCGCTCATTGCCGCCTCTCCCGTCAAACCACCAAGACACCAGCGCGCGGAACGCGCCTCGAATCCGCAAGTCTAACGCGATCAGACCGAGCCGAGAACCGATCCCCACATGGTGATCATCCAGGCGAAGCCGAGAATGGCAGTCGCTGCCGAGATATCCTGAACGATACGACGCATTTTGAACCCCTCCGTTAGCGTGTTCATGGTTTGTTCTTTTCATGAAAAACACAGACCGTCAAGCGCAAGGCGAGCGAAATCGACTCAGGGGCGGAGAATTCAGGGCCCGGTATAGGCGGTCAGCTGGCCATCGGCGAAGGTGACAACCCGGTCCATCCGGTCGGCAATATCGTGATTATGCGTGGCGACCAGGGCCGCAGCGCCCTGCTCTCGCACGGTGTCGCGCAAGGCCTCGAACACCGTCGATGACGTCGCCGGATCAAGATTGCCGGTGGGCTCATCGGCCAGCAGGACGCGCGGCGAATTGGCCAGCGCCCGGGCGATGGCGACGCGCTGCTGCTCGCCGCCGGAAAGCTGGGCCGGCTGATGCGTGGCCCGCTCGCTGAGGCCGAGCATGGCGAGCAGATGGTCGGCGCGCTCGACGGCGCGGCGCTGGGACACGCCGGCGATCAATTGCGGCAGGACGATATTTTCGCGCGCGTCGAATTCGGGCAGCAAATGGTGGAACTGATAGACAAAACCGACATCGCGCCGCCGCATGGCTGTGCGCAGCCGATCACTCATGTCGCGCGTTGCAACGCCGCCAATCAAGACCTCGCCGCTATCGGGACGCTCCAGCAGGCCGGCCGCGTGCAGCAGGGATGACTTGCCCGAACCGGATGGTCCCACCAGCCCGACGATCTCCCCGGGCATCAGCACCAGATTGACGCCGCGCAGCACGTGCAGCCGGTCGGCCTCGGTAACATAGGTGCGCTCGATATCGCGCAATTCCAGAACCGGCTCACTCATAACGCAGCGCCTCGACAGGATCGAGCCGGGCGGCGCGCCAGGCCGGCGGCAGGGTCACCAGCAGGGAGACCGCCAGACCAAAGACGGAGACGAAGGCAACCTCGCCCCAGTCGAGCTCGGCGGGAATCCGGTAGAGATAATATACGCTCGGATCCCAGACCTGGGCCCCGGTGATCCAGGTGATGAAATCCTGGATCGGGCCGACATTGATCACGAACAATATCCCCAGAATAATCCCGGCCAGCGTGCCGAGCATGCCGATACTGGCGCCGACAATCAGGAAGATGCGCAGGACCGAGGCCTGGGTCGCGCCCATCGTGCGCAGGATGGCGATGTCGCGGCTCTTGTTTTTCACCAGCATGACAAGGCCGGAAATGATGTTCAGCGCCGCGATCGCGATGACGATGGTCATCACCATGCGCATCGCCGATCGCTCGAATTGCAGGGCGTTGTAAAAGGCCGGGTCGAGCTGGGTGTAGTCATAGACCACCGCATTGGGCCCCGAGAGCGCACCGATCGGATCGACGAATGTCGCCGCCAGATCAGGATCATCGAGCCGGACCTGGATCATGTCGATGCTGGCGCCGCGCCCGAAAAAGAGCTGGCCCTGCTCGAGCGGCATGAAGGCAATGGCATCATCGATCGTCGAGACGCCGGCCGCCAGCAATGCGCCGACATAATAGGCCTTGCGCCGCGGGGCGACGCCGAAAGAGGTTGCAGCACCGCGCGCGGTGAGGAAGGTGACGTAATCGCCGACATTGACATTGAGCCGTCGCGCCACGCCGGTGCCGAGCACGATGACATCGCCGCCATTGCGGCCGGCGCCAAACTCCTCGATCGAGCCCTGGGTGATGCCGGTGCGGCTGCGCGGATCCTCGCCGCTGCGCACCACATCAAGCTCGGCGAGATCTTCCGGGCTGATCGAGAGCACCTGGAGGAAGGTCTCGTATTGCTCGGTCGAAGCCATTACCTGGCCCTGCACGACCGGATCAGCACTTTTCACCCCGGCCAGCGCCTCGATCTCGGCGACCAGGGCGTCGAGATTTTCCGGCTCGACCAGGCGCGAATCGACGAAGACGTGCGGCTGGAAACCGAGCAGCTGGCTGAACAGCTCATTGCGAAACCCGTTCATGATCGACATCACGGCGATCAGCCCGGTCACCGCCAGCGCAATACCGAAGAAGGAGATCATCGCAATCAGGGCGACGCCGCCATTCTTGCGCTTGGTGCGCAGATAGCGCGAGGCGATCTGGAACTCATAGGGGCTGAAAGGCATGGCACCGCCCGGATCGATCACGGGGCCATCAGCCATGGGCAAAGTCTTTCGCCGCCAGGCGCGCAATTGCGTCTTCGATCGCCAATTCATGGGTCTCGCCGGAGCGACGGATCTTGACCTCGACCTTGCCCTCTTTCAGACCGCGCGGACCGATTACCAGCTGGTAAGGCAGGCCGATCAGATCGGCCGTGGCGAATTTCGCGCCGGCCCGATTATCGGTATCGTCATAGAGCGGGTCGAGCCCGGCAGCCACCAGGCTGGCATAGGCGGCGTCGGACGCCGCATCGCAGGCCTCGTCGCCGACGCGCATATTGATAATGCCGACATCGAAGGGCGCAACGCTGTCGGGCCAGATACAGCCCTTCTCGTCATGATGCGCTTCGATGATCGCCCCGAGCAGGCGCGAGACGCCGACGCCGTAAGAGCCCATGTGAACCGGACGGTCCTGGCCGTCAGGATGGGTCAGACTGGCCTTCATCGGCTCGGAATACTTGGTGCCGAAATTGAAGATATGCCCGACCTCGATGCCGCGGGCCGATAATTGCCGGTCCTTGGGCACAGCCGCAAAAGCTGCGGGATCGTGCATTTCTTCGGTGGCGGCATAGAGCGCGGTGCGCTGATCGACCAGGGGCTGCAGATCGCCGTCGAAATCGACGCCGGGGCCCGGTGCGCCCATCTCGACCAGATCGGCATGGCAGAAAACCTCGCTCTCGCCGGTTTCGGCCAGAACGATGAATTCATGCGAAAGATCGCCGCCAATCGGACCGGTATCGGCGCGCATCGGCACGGCTTTCAGGCCCAGGCGGGTGAAGGTGTTGAGATAGGCGATGAACATGCGGTTATAGGATTTGCGCGCATGCTCCTCATCCATGTCGAAGGAATAGGTGTCCTTCATCAGGAATTCGCGGCCGCGCATGACGCCGAAACGCGGCCGGATCTCGTC
>JBNMNI010000179.1:0-4010 GCA_051275375.1 Maricaulis sp.
CGCACGATAACTCAAGAGTTATGCCGTAAAACTTGAAGATTCTTCCATTTTTGAATGGCCGGCGGGTCTGCGCCGCCAGATTCAACACCTCAGCCACAGAGAAGCGGAAAATATCATGCGTATCGGGGTCCCCAAAGAAATCAAAGTTCGCGAATACCGCGTTGGCCTGACACCGAACAGCGTGGGCGAACTCGTCCTGGCCGGCCATGACGTCGTGGTCGAGACCGGTGCCGGCGAAGGCATTGGCTGCAGCGATGACGATTATATCGCCGCCGGCGCCAGCATACTGCCGAGCGCGCAGGCCGTGTTCGATGACGCCGAGATGATCGTCAAGGTGAAGGAGCCCCAGCCGTCGGAAACCGCGATGCTGAAACCGCACCACACGCTCTACACCTATCTCCACCTCGCCGCCGATCCGGCCCAGGCCGAAGCCCTGCGCCAGTCCGGCTGCACCGCGATTGCCTATGAGACCGTCACCGACAATGAGGGCCGCCTGCCCTTGCTGACGCCGATGAGCCAGGTTGCCGGCCGGATGTCGATCTCGGTTGCCGCCCATTGCCTGCAAAAATCCCAGGGCGGCCGTGGCCTGATGCTGGGCGGCGTGCCGGGCGTGCTGCCGGCCAAGGTCGTCATCATCGGCGGCGGTGTCGCCGGAAGCCATGCAGCGGAAATGGCGATCGGTGCCCGCGCCGACGTCACCGTGTTTGACCGCTCGGCCAAGCGCCTGTCCGAACTCGATGCGCAATTCGCCGGGGCTGTGAAAACCGCCTATTCCACCCAGGTCGCGCTCGACCAGGCTGTGTTGCAGGCCGATGTCGTGATTGGTGCCGTTCTGATCCCCGGAGCAGCGGCTCCCAAGCTGGTCACGCGCGAAATGTTGAAAGAGATGAAGGACGGCGCCGTGCTCGTCGACATCGCGATCGACCAGGGCGGTTGTTTCGAGACCTCGAAAGCCACCACGCATGATGACCCGACCTACATCATCGACGGTATCGTGCATTACTGCGTCGCCAACATGCCGGGCGCCTATTCGCGCACCTCGGCCTTCGCGCTCAACAATGCCACCCTGCCCTTCGCCCTGGCGATCGCCAATAAGGGCACGCGCGCGGCGCTGAATGCCGATCCACACCTGGCCCGCGGCCTCAATGTCGCCGATGGCGAGATCTGTTGCGAGCCTGTCGCCCGCGATCTCGGCATGCGCTACGTCAAACCGGAATGGCTGACATCCATTTAAAGGTGCAAGCGCGCCAAGAATCTGCAAGCTTCAAGGGGTCAGCACCAGCTGGCCCCTTTTTGCTGCCCGCCGGAGTTTGGCTTTGACCTTGCGCTATGACCTCGTCGTGTTCGATTTCGACGGCACGCTGGCCGATAGCCTGACCTGGTTCAGGACGGCCCTGTCGGATGTGATCGAAAAGCACGGACTGACCCCGATCTGCGAGCAGCGCGCCGAAACCCTGCGCGGCATGGCACCCAAAGCGATCATGGACGAGCTGGGCATACCGACCTGGAAATTGCCCTTCATCGCCGCCGATGTCCGCGCGCGGGCGGCGGAGAATGTCCACCAGATCACCCTGTTCGACGGGATTGCCGAACTGCTGCGCGAATTGCGCGCCGGCGGCACCGAGATCGCCGTTGTGAGTTCCAATGGCGAGGACGCGATCCGCCAGGTGATGGGCCCTGACCTGGTCGCCCATATCAGCCATTTCGCCTGCGGTGCGGCCCTGTTCGGCAAGGCCGCCGTGTTTCGCAAAGTTGTCCGCAAGGCCGGCAGCACGCCGGCGCGGACCCTGTGTATCGGCGATGAAGTGCGCGATATCGAAGCCGCCCGCGAGGCCGGTTGCGGCTGCGGCGCGGTGGAATGGGGCTTCGCGACGCGTAAAATCCTCGAGGCCAGCGGGCCGGATCATATCTATGAAGTGCCGCAGGACATTGCGCGCTGCGTCAGTGCCGCATTACCGGCAACACAGCGCGCCTGATCCCACTCAGCCGCAGATTTTCGCTTTCGCCGCGGCATATTCCGCCACCAGCTGGTCGATATAATCGCCCGCCGACTGCACGGATTTGATCGAGCCAATGCCCTGGCCGGAGCCCCAGATATCCTTCCAGGCCTTGGCTTCGGAGCCGCCGAAATTCATCGCCGACGGGTCGCTCTCGGGCAGATTGTCCGGGTCGAGACCGGCGGCGACGATCGAGGCCTTGAGATAATTGCCGTGAACGCCGGTGAAGAGATTGGTGTAGACGATATCCTCGGCACTGCCCTCGACAATGCCCTGCTTGTAGGTCTGGTCGCAGCGCGCCTCGGCGGTCGCGATGAAGGCCGAGCCGATATAGGCATAGTCGGCCCCCATCGCCTGGGCAGCGAGCACGCCGCCACCGGTCGAGATCGCGCCGGAACACAGGATCGGCCCGTCGAACCAGGCGCGGGTTTCAGCGACAAAGGCGAAGGGCGAAAGCGCGCCGGCATGGCCACCGGCGCCGGCGGAAACGCAGATCAGGCCGGTTGCGCCCTTCTCGATCGCCTTGTGGGCAAAGCGCTGATTGATCACATCATGCAGGGTGATCCCGCCCCAGGACTGGACGGCCTGGTTGAGCTCGGCCTGGGCACCCAGCGAGGTGATGACGATCGGCGCCTTGTATTTCTCGCACAGCGCCAGGTCTTCCTGCAGCCGGCCATTGGAGCGGTGGACGATCTGATTGACGGCAAAGGGCGCCGCCGGCTTGTCCGGATTGGCGCGGTTATAACTCTCCAGCTCCGAGGAAATCTGGTCGAGCCATTCGTCGAGCTGGCTGATCGGACGCGCATTGAGCGAGGGAAAGGATCCGACGATCCCGGCCTTGCACTGGGCTATCACCAGATCGGGATTGGAGATGATGAAGAGCGGTGCGCCAATCACCGGCAGGCGCAGCCTGCCCTTCAGGATATCCGGTTCAGCCATGATGTAGTCCCCTTGTCTATCGACATCTATCGACCGGTTCCGCCTGGCTCGTTGGGAGTGGCCATCGGCGTGAACACTGTTCAGTTCGAGATTAGGGGCGGGCAAGGTGTGTGTCGAGCAGGGTTTGTAGCTGGGTCATTCGCCACCCCTGGCCATCGCGAACCGGCCCCGGGCATCCATCCGGCCGTGCAGGATACGAATGATTTCGACGCCATCATTCAGCTGCCGATAAAAACGCAATGCGATCCGACCGCCAGAACGCGATAGCTCGTCCGGATTTCGTCTGCCCCACGGCGTGTCGGGAAATCGCAAAGCCGGGCCAACGCGGCATGGACTTGCCGCAGATAGGTATCCGCCTGGCCTATCCCCCACTATTCCGCCGTATAGTCCCAGATCAGGTCGAGATCACGCTCGGCGGCGCGGGTCAGAAAATAGCCGGCGCTCACGACCGCTCGGCGTGTTTTCTGGCCAGAAACCCGTCAATGTCAAAGGAAACGGCCCGGCCACTCGCTTCACCGTCAGCCAGCGCCTGGCGCAGGGCCTGCAGCTGATTCTCCTCACTCTCCAGCAATCGCAAACCGGCGCGCACCACTTCGCTGGCCGACCCGAAGCGGCCGTGCTCGACTTGCTGGTGGATGAATTCGGCGAAATGTTCGCCAACCGAAAAACTGGTGTTCTTGCCCATGATGACCTCCTGCGAGCGAGCATTGCACCAAAATCTGGTACTCTCGCCAAGCTGGACCCTAGCCCACCGCCTGCCCGTCCGGCGGTGCGTCGACATGGGCCCACATATAGAGCGCCAGCCAGGAGCGGTAGGGCTTGAAGCGCTCGGCGGTGCGCACGGTCTTGCGACGCGGCGAAGTCAGGCGTTCCAGCGTCTTGCGCGCGGCGACATCACCATCGGGCCAGATATCGGCTTCGCCGAAATAGAACATGTTCATCATGTCCGCGGTCCACTGGCCGACGCCCCAGATCGCCGTCAGCCGGGCGGTGCGTTCGGCGACCGTCAGGGCGCGCAGCTCATCGGTATCCAGCCCGACATTGCGATGGGTTTCGGCAATGGTGATGATGGTC
>JBNMNI010000180.1:0-3997 GCA_051275375.1 Maricaulis sp.
GACGTCGCCGAAGTCATGAAGGCCTCACGCGCGGAGACCGCCTCATCGACGGAAAATGGCCGTTCTTCAACAACATAGCCCAGATCTCTGGCGACGCCCATCAGGGTTGCTCGCGTGATGCCGTGCAGGATGGCGTGATCGGCCTGACGCGTGACCAGCCTGCCGTCTGACGTGACGATCCAGGCATTGGTCGAACTGCCTTCGGTGACCAGGCCACTGTCATCCACCAGCCAGGCCTCGGCGGCACCGGCCTCCAGGGCCGCCTGTTTGGCGAGCACATTGGGCAGGAGGTTGACCGTCTTGATATCGCAGCGCCCCCATCGCAGATCGGGCGTGGTGATGACACCAACGCCGGTATCCGCACGCCGCTGGGCGGCGACAGGGTCCAGGCGTTTGGCCGTCAACACCATTGTCGGGCTGGTGGCCGCAGCAGGAAAGGCGTGATCGCGGCGGGCGCGACCGCGCGAGATCTGCAGATAGACCAGCCCGTCGCGCACCCGGTTGCGACGCAGCAATTCCGCGATCAGCAGGCGGTAGCCGGCGCGCGATTTCGGATTGGCGATCCGCAATTCACCGAGCGAACGCTCAAGCCGGGCGAAATGACCGTCGGCATCGATCAGCTCGCCCGCACGCACGCTCCAGACTTCGTAAATGGCATCGCCAAACTGGAAGCCGCGGTCCTCGACATGGACCACGGCCGCGTCATGGGGCAGGAACCGCCCGTTTACATAGGCAAAACGCGTCACTGGCTCACTTCCTGATAAACAGTGCCCACACGGCCGCCAAGGCCGCCAGCACCTCCAAACGCCCCAGAATCATGGCGGGAATGAGGACGAGTTTCGCCGCATCACTCATTGCCTCCCAGTCCCAGCCGATCGCGGCTTCCTGATAGAGCGGCCCCATATTCGCCAGCGCGGCGGCCATGGCAATGAAGCCGTGCTCGAAATCCAGCCCGGCCAGGGTCAGGAGCACTGTGCCGACCCCCAGTGCACACAGAAAAGCCAGGACATAGGACCAGATCGCGATCAGCGCCCGGTCCGGCGCCGGCCGGTCGCGAAACCGCATCGGCCGCACGATCGAAGGATCGGCCAGCGTCGCCAGCTCAACCCCCATGCGCTTCCACAGCAACAGGATACGGGAAATCTTGATGCCGCCCGTGGTCGAGCCGGCAGCGCCACCGATCAGCGCCATGAAGATCGCCGCCACCAGGACCGGCATCTCGGCGGCGCCATAGGCATAGCCGGCAGTGGTCACGACGAAGACCGAGCGGGCCACGTCCTGAAAGATATTGCCGGGACTGGCGATAATGAAGAAGACCGCCAGCACCGTCACCATGGTTGCAATGCCGGCCAGATCCGGGTCGCGCCAGGCCTTGCTGTCGCGCAGGGCATCCCAGAATAGCGATATATTCAGCGCTCCGATCAAACAGCCCGCCATCACCAGCAGCACCGAGACGGTGTTGAGATTCGTGTCCAGCCCGCCGGTGAAGGGCGCATATCCGCCGGTCGAGATTGATCCGAAGGCCAGTGTGATGGCCGCGAACGGGCTATTTCCTGCCAGTATAAGCCCCAGCCAGACCAGGGCGGTCAGCACGGAATAGATCAGGAAAATTCGCGTCGCGGCCAGGCGCAGGTGCGAAAAGACATCATCGGCCCGGATCGTCAGCAAGGTCGAGCGACGGATCGCCGGTATCTCGCGATCAAGCGCCGCGAAGACGGCGATGGCGAGCAAAACCGTCGCAAACCCGCCCAGCCAGGACAGGACGGCACGCCACAGGACCAGCGAGAATGGCAGATCTTCCGGTGGCAGCAGGATGGCGCCGGTGGTTGTAACCGCGGAATAAGCCTCGAACAGGGAATCCACCGGACCGAAATAGCCCGACAGGAAGAAGGGAACGGCGGCAAGCAGCGGGATGGTGATCCAGGCCAAAAGACCCAGAACCAGCGCATCAAGCGCGCTCGCACCGACCGGCATGCTGCGTGTGGCAGCCAGAACGAGGAAGCCCGGAACAACGCCAAGCGCCGTCGTTACCCCGAACAGCGGCGCCAGATGCCGTTCTCCAAGGCCGAAGGCGGCCAGGCCGACCAGGGCGGCAACCAGGCCGAGCGCGACCCAGAGTGCCGCGAGCGGTCGAAGAAGGGCGGCCAGCGCCATGGCGGCTAGAAATATTCCAGGCTGACCCGGAACAGGTGCTCGACCTTCGGGATCAGGGCGGTGTTGCAGAACAGCAGAACCCGGTCATTCTCGCGGATGCGGCCCTCATCACAAGGCAGCAAAACCCTGTCGCCGCGCACCACAGCGCCCAGCGCCACGCCATCGGGCAGGTCCAGCTCGTCGAGCGCCTTGCCAACCAGCGGCGAGGTTGAAAGGGCGATGCCCTCCAGGGCTTCGGCCAGGCCGCCGCCCAGGCTCTGAAGCCCGGTAATACGGCCACGCCGGATATGTTGCAGGATGATCGAGACGGTCGTGGCGCGCGGGTCGATCAACACATCGATCCCGAGCGGTTCGCGCAGGGATTCAAAGGCGCGCTCATTGATCAGGCTGAGGGCCCGCTTGGCGCCTTCCCGCTTGGCCATGACGGCCGAGAGCATGTTGACCTTGTCGTCATTGGTAACGCAAACGACCAGTTCGGCATCGGGGACGCCGGCTTCACGCATCAGTCGCGCATCGAGCCCGTCGCCATGCAGGACAACGGTTTTCTTGAGTTTTTCGGCTGCCGCTTCCGCATGTTCCTTGCTGGCTTCGACCAGACGCACCTTGACGCCGCCGGCGCGCTCGAGCGCCCGGGCAACATAGACACCGATATTGCCGGCGCCGACCACGACAACGCGGCGGATCTTCTCGGCGCTGCGGCCAAAAATATCGAGCACACGCCGGACATGCGCGCTTTCGGTGACGACATAGACATCATCGCCGGCCAGAAGCGGATCGGTGCGTTTGGGGATGAATAGCGTCTGTTCGCGCTGGACCCCGACCACGGCGACGCGCAGATCGGGAAATAATTCCATCAATTGTTCCGTCGTCGAGCCGGCCACCGGCGAATTCTCGTCCAGCCGCAGGCCGAGCAATTGCACACGGCCACCGGAGAAAACGGCGGTATTGAACGCGCCCGGCGTCTCGACCCGCTGCAGAATGGCGCGCCCGACTTCCAGCTCGGGCGAGATCACGACATCGACCGGCAGATTGCCGGTGGAGAACAGATCGCCCCAGGCCGGGTCGAGATAATTCTGGGCCCGCACTCGCGCGATCCGCATCGGCGTGTTGAACAGGGAATGGGCAACCTGGCAGGCGACCATATTGGTTTCGTCCGAGTGGGTGACCGCGACGAGAAGATCGGCTTCCGCCGCGCCGGCGCGCTGCAGCACATCGGGATGGGAGCCGTGACCGACCACGCCGCGCACATCCAGCTCGGTGACGACATTGTCGATCAGCTGGGATGACCAGTCGACCACGGTCACAGCATTGCCTTCCCGCGCGAGGGCGCGCGCAATTCCGACGCCAACCTGCCCTGCCCCGCAAACGATCGCTTTCATGATGTCCTGTCCGTTTGTCCGGCGGGGGTCGCATCGCGCAGATTGCCGCCGACGCTGAGGGATTTCAATTTCCGGTGCAGCGCCGAGCGTTCCATACCGATGAATGCCGCGGTTCGCGAGATATTGCCACCGAAGCGATCGATCTGGGCGCGCAGGTATTCGCGCTCGAAATTCTCGCGCGCCTCGCGCAGCGACAGGGCGATCATTTTCTCGGCGTCGAAACCGGCTTCCGAGGCATCGCGGGTAACGACTTCGGAGGGCAGCGAATCCAGCGTGATTGGTGTCGATTGCGAACCGGTGGCCAGGATCAGCAGACGTTCGATATTATTGCGCAATTGACGTACATTGCCCGGCCAGCCATGCGCCTGCAGCGCAGCCATCACATCGGCGCCGAACACACGGCGCGGCAAGCCCGCCGAATGAGTCAGGCGGCCGACAAAATGCTCCACCAGCTCGGGGATGTC
>JBNMNI010000181.1:0-3988 GCA_051275375.1 Maricaulis sp.
CGCGGAAGGTCCACCAGACGCGCGGCGAGCTGAACAGCCCGATGCGATCATAAACGATCAGCTCGCTATCATTACCGATTCCCAGGGTCTCGACATGGCGTGCGAACACGTCCGGTTCCGGCAACATGTGCGGCAGGGATGAGCGCTTGTCCTTGACGGTATCGATATCGAAGGCCAGGGCGCCGGGGATAAACCCCTGGCAATCCACCATCGGGCCGCCATCAAACGTCCAGCTGGCATCGATGAAAATCGTGCCGGGCTGGCCCAGGCGGGTCAGGGCCTCGGCGGCAGTGATAAGCGGGTCGGTCATGTGTAGAGCCATGCGGGCACTGGCAGCCCCTTTTCGTGCATAAAAACTGGATTATAGAGCATTGTATGATAACGGGAACTGTAAACGTGGAATACTGTCACAATGGTTTGGGCCGGCGAGGTCGGACCGATGATCGCGGGAGGATTCATCGGTGACGCCTGTCCCTCGTCTGGTCTTGTACCGCCCATGCCGGCTGAAATTCGGCGGTGATCCGTCGGCGCAAGATCTGCGTATACCAGACATGAGCTCGATATTTTCAATTTGCAGGATAGCAGGCTTTTGCGCCGCCATACTCGCGGTCGACACAGCTTCCGCAGCAACTGTGCCCGCCCCGGCGGATATTCATTTCCAGGTCTTGCGGAACGGAACCCATTTCGGCGAGCACCGTGTGCGGTTCACACGCCTGCCGGCCGGTGAACTCCAGGTCGATACCGAGATTGAATTGACGGTACAGTTCGGGCCGCTGACCGTGTTTCGCTATGAACAAAACGTCGAAGAGTCCTGGGATGCCGATGGACTGGTCTCGCTTGCCGCCGATACATTGCGCAATGGCCGCCATGTCATCATTGATCTGGGTCGGGAAAATGCGGTCACAAACCTGATTCCCTCCAGCCATTGGCGCGGCTATGAGCCAGGCACGGAGCTGATTCTCAATACGGAGACCGGCGAACCGATGCCGGTGAGCATTGTGGATCTCGGTGAGCGTGTGGTCGAGACGGGCCGCGGACCTGTACGCGCTCGCGGTATCCGGATGACCGGTACATTGAGCGTCGACCTCTGGTATGATGAGAACGGCGATTGGGTCGGTTGTGATTTCCAGGTCGACGGCCAATCCGTCCGCTACGTGCTTCAGAACGGCTGAAACAGCGGGTCAAGATTTCCCGATTTCATTTCCTTATAGGCCAGCAGAGCCGCATCGCGGCCGGATGCGAGATCGCAGATAGGTCGTGGATAGGTTTCGCCCGGGATCAGGCCCGCGGCGAGCCGGATCTCGGCCGGTGCTTTTGCGGGCTCGTGAATCCAGCGCACAGGCAGGCGGGACAGTTCCGGCACCCATTGCCGTATATAGCCCCCCTCCGGATCGAAGCGCTCGCCCTGGCGTACCGGGTTGAAAATGCGGAAATACGGAGCGGCGTCAGCGCCGGACCCGGCCACCCATTGCCAGCTGGCGGCGTTCACGGCGCGATCGGCATCGACCAGGGTGTGCTCGAACCAGACCATGCCCTCGCGCCAGTGACAGCGAAGGTGTTTGACCAGGAAAGAGGCACACACCATGCGCACCCGGTTATGCATCCAGCCTGTTGTCCATAATTGCCGCATACCGGCATCGACCAGGGGAATGCCGGTCTGCCCGCGCGTCCAGGCCGCAAAGCCCTGCGGATCGCTCAGCCAGGGGAAGCCGTCGAAAGTCCTGTTGAAATTCGCTGTCCTGAGATCGTCGAAATGGTGCAGCAGGTAATAGGCAAATTCACGCCAGCCAATCTCGGCCAGGAAACGCTCGCTGGCCTTGAAGTCGGCGCCCGTGGCTTGCCGCGCCTGAACACTGTGCCAGACCTGGCGCGGCGAGATTTCCCCGAAACCCAGATGCGGCGAAAGTTTCGATGTGCCCGGCTGGTCCGGCCGGTCGCGGCCGTCGGCATAGCCGTCAAGGGCGGCATCGAGGAAGGTCTCGAGGCGTTCATTGGCGCCAGATTCGCCGGGCTGCCAATGGTGGTGAAAGCTGGCGGCCCAGTCGGGCTGGGCCGGACGTAGCGCCCATTGCGCAAGCGCCTCACCGGCCGGCAGTTCGGCGGCCATCCCCAGCCGCTCCGGGACGGGCAGGGCTGGCCGTGGCGCGAGGTCGCGCAGTGCGGCGCGCCAGAAGGCGCCGAACACTTTGTAGGGCGTGCCGGAGCCCGTGAGCAGAGCGGCCGGATCGATCAGCGTCGTGCCAGCGAAAGCATGCGGACGACAACCATCCGCTTGAAGCCTGGCCGCGATGGCGCGGTCGCGGGCATCGATGGCCGGTTCGCCGGAGCGATTCCAGAAACTCTCTGCCACGCCCTGCGATCGGGCAAGCTGCGGGATGAGCTCAACCGGATCGCCGCGCAGCAAGGTGAGGTGTCCGCCGCGCGCGGCTATATCGCGTGCCAGGCTGGTCAGCGAGCCGTGCAGCCACCAGTCCGCCGCCGCGCCGGGCGAGGTGCCCAGGGCGTGATCGCGCTGGTCGATAAACACCAGTACCAGCGGCCGCCCCGTCTGAAGCGCGGCGTGCAGGGCCGGGTTGTCGGCGAGGCGCAAGTCGCGGCGAAACCAGACGAGCGCGGCGCCAGTGGCGGAAGTGGTTGCCATGAAAGCCCTGCGGACAGATAACGGGTTGAACAAGGTACGCGGCTCACCAGATACCGGATCAGTCGCCACCGCCAGCAATGACATCGGCCGGACCCGCACCGTTCGACCGCTTCAAGAGGAATTCTCCGTGAGCCAGCTCAATGCCGTCATCTCTCTCGCCAGACCCGGTCGCGATCCGATCGAGATCGGCAATGCCCGCAAGCTCACCATCATCGCTGGCCCCTGCCAGCTTGAAAGCCGGCAGCACGGGCTGGAAGTGGCTTCGGAATTGCGCGCCATTTCCGACCGGCTCGGTATCGGCCTGATCTACAAGACCTCATTCGACAAGGCCAACCGAACCAGCGTCAACAGCCAGCGCGGCATGGGCCTGGAGGCCTCGCTGCCAGTGTTTGCCGAGATTCGCGAAAGCATTGGTCTGCCCGTGCTGACCGATATTCACACTGCGGAACACGCCGCGATTGCCGCCCAGGCCGTCGATGTGCTGCAGATCCCGGCCTTCCTGTGCCGCCAGACCGATCTGCTGGTCGCGGCGGCCCAGACCGGCAAGGTGATCAATGTCAAAAAGGGCCAATTCCTGGCGCCCTGGGACATGAAAAATGTGCTCGAGAAGATCGCCGGGGCCGGCAATCCCAATGTGATGGCCTGCGAGCGGGGTGTCAGTTTTGGTTATAACACGCTGGTCAGCGATATGCGTTCCCTGCCGATCATGGCGAGCTTCGGTGCGCCGGTCGTGTTCGATGCCACCCATTCGGTGCAACAGCCCGGCGGGCAGGGCACGACTTCGGGCGGGCAGCGCGAATTCGTGCCGACCCTGGCGCGGGCCGCCGTTGCCATTGGTGTCGCCGCCGTCTTCATGGAAACGCATCCAGATCCGGATAATGCGCCTTCGGATGGCCCCAATATGGTGCCGCTGAGCGAGTTCGAAGCCCTGCTTAAAACCCTGCTCGAATTCGACGCCATCGCCAAACGGGTCTAGTTTTCCGGATCAGTAACGCCGCTCGTCCGGGATCGGCACCACCGGTGCATCCCCGATCATTTCCGGGGCATCGAGGGGCGGGGCCCATTGGCGTTCATCCTGCAGGATGGAAGCAAGATTGAAACTGCGGCGGGCCGCGTCGAAGCGCAAATCCTCATAGAATAGATTGAAGGGCGGCAGGCGGTAATCCTCCACCAGGCGGTGGGGCCGGTGCAGCGCTCGCGAGCGTGGCTGCTCGAAGAACAAGACGCCATCGGCACACTGGGCGCCGGTCTGGGCCGGGATAGGCGCCGGCACGGCATCGGGATCGAGCCCTTCGGCCGCAACGCCGCCGCGGTGCTGGCGTGCCGAGGCATATTCATTGCTCACTG
>JBNMNI010000182.1:0-3976 GCA_051275375.1 Maricaulis sp.
GCGATCACCATTTGCGCGATGCGCTCGCCGCGATTGACGACGAAGTCTTCCTTGCCGTGATTGATCAGATTGACCCGGATCTCGCCGCGATAATCGGAATCGACCGTGCCGGGGGAATTGACGCAGGAAATCCCCTTCTTCGCCGCCAGTCCGGAGCGCGGCCGCACCTGGGCCTCATAACCCTGCGGCAGGGCGATCGAGATGCCCACAGGCACCAGCCGCCATTCGCCTGGCGGAATGGTCAGCGGCTCGTCGGCAGGAACCGCAGCGCGCAGATCCATGCCGGCCGATTGCGGTGTCTCATAGGCGGGCAGGGCCAGGCCCTCATAATGCGGCAATGGCTTGATCTGGACGTGGATGGTTTTCATGGGTCGGGTCCGGCGCGTGTGGCAGATGACATGATTGAAGCCCGACAGCGCCGCGCTGGCCAGTGTTGGCGACAGACCGGCTGGGGAAAAATCCCGCCCGGCCTATTGGGCCTGAGCAATGCGGGCCGCCAGGCGGGCCGCGATCTCGCTCTTGGGAGCGCGTTCCCAGTGTTCGCAGCCACTGGCCGTGACCAGGGTTACGGCATTCTCCGCCCCGCCCATCACATCGCCGGACACGTCATTGGCGATGATCCAGTCGCAGCCCTTGCGGATACGTTTGGCAATCGCCAGCGCCTCGACATCATGGGTTTCGGCGGCAAAGCCGATCACCAGGCCGGGGCGGCCACTTGCCAGATGGCCGAGGGTTTTGAGGATATCGGGGTTCTCGATCAGTGGCAGCGAGGCGAAGCTGGACTTGTCGGCCTTGATCTTGGTGTCCGAGGGCGCGGCGGGGCGCCAGTCGGCGACGGCGGCCACGGCGATGAAGACATCGGCCGGCAAGGCTGCCTCGACGGCGGCGAGCATTTGCAGCGCGGTTTCGACCCTGATGGTGGTGATGTTTGCCGGATCGGGCAGGGCGGTGGGGCCGGAAACCAGCGTCACGCGCGCGCCGAGCGCGGCGCAGGCCTGGGCGATCGCATAGCCCTGCCTGCCCGAGGAATGATTGGAAATATAGCGCACCGGATCGATCGGTTCGCGGGTCGGGCCGGCGGTGATGAGGATATGCCGGCCGGAAAGCGGCTCAGACATGCAGCAGGCCCTCGATTGCATCGGCGATCGCCAGCGGCTCGGCCATGCGGCCCGGGCCAAACTCGCCGCACGCCATATCGCCATCATCGGGACCGATGAAATGCACCCCGTCCTGCCTCAAGGTCGCCAGATTGCGCTGGGTCGCCTTGTGCTGCCACATCCGCACATTCATCGCCGGTGCCATCAGGACCGGCTTGTCGGTCGCCAGCAGGGTGGTGGTGGCCAGATCATTGGCCAGGCCCTGGGCGGCCTTGGCCATCAGATCGGCGGTTGCCGGGGCGACCACGACAAGATCGGCCGAGCGCGAGAGCTGGATATGGCCCATATCCGCTTCATCGGTCAGATCGAACAGCTCGCTGAAAATCCGCTCTCCCGACAGCGCCGACACGCTGAGCGGCGTGACGAAGTGCGCGCCTGCCGCGGTCAGGATGCAGCGCGAGCCTATGGCGCGGCGCCGCAATTCGCGGATCAGTTCGAGGCTCTTATAGGCGGCGATGCCGCCGCCGATGATCAACAGGATCCGCTTGTCGGACACGACCATACTCCCAGACAGACAGGGGATGTAACTAGCGGTTCACGGAGAAAACCCCAAGCCCCTTGTCGGGACGAGCCCTGTTTGCGGGCGAGGGGTAAATTGCTGATCAGCCGGCCATACGATGCTGGGTCATCATTTCGCGCAGTTTTTCGCTATCGGCATTGAGTGCAGCCTGTTTGTCGAGCTGGTGCCGGAAGAAGGCGGCGATTGTCAATTCCATGTCGTAGATGGAAATGCGCGTGATCACGGACAGGTCGTCGGCGTCGAGCTTGCGGTCTGCTTCCAGACCCAGGCGCATGATGCCGGTCAAAAGATTGGCATAGGCCGAGGAATAGGCGTGCGAGGGATAGTCCAGCTTGCTGTGGCGCAGGCCCATATGGTCGACCGCCTCGTAATATTTTGCGTCAAAGCGCGCCGAGAATACCAGCTCGCAATGGGCCAGCATCCCGTCGCGCAAATACCGGGTATTGTCGGAGACTTCGAAATAATCACCGACTTCCGGATTGGAAGCGAGGTGATCGAAAAGCGTTTCGAGCGTCTTGGCAGCATAGGCCATGACGCGCGGCTTCAATTTTCTCATGCGCGCGACGGTTTGTTCGTCGATGCGAAAAAACTCGCGCTGCAATTCGAACTGCTCGGGAGTGGGTTTTGTGTTCAGGGTCATGGCGACACTAAAACACAGGAATATTACTGGACCGTATCGCTCTTGAACCGGATTTTATGAAAATGCCGACATCAGCGCAGCGCCTGCCAGGGCAGCCGCTGCGAGCCAGGCGATCCGGGTAGCCCAGCCGGTCTTTTGCGGCGGCGCCAGCCGAAGATCGCCGGATTTCAGCTTCGCCCCGATTTCCGCCCAATCCTCGATCGCATCAGGCAAGTGGCGCATCGCGCCATACAGACGCTGCACATCTTCACCGAAATCGCGAACCCGCCCTTCCGGACCCAGTTCGCGCTTCATCCAGGCCTCCACAACCGGGGCGGCTGCGGCCCACATATTGTGCTGCGGGTCGAGGGATCGCGCGACGCCTTCACACTGGACCATGGTCTTTTGCAGCATCACCAGTTCGGGCCGCAGGCGCATGTCGAACAGATCGGTGATCTCGAATAATTGCATCAGCACCCGCGACATCGGCATTTCGTCAGCCCGCTTGCCAAAGATCGGTTCGCCGACTGCGCGCAGTGCGCTGGCGAAATCGGCAATGGCATGATTATCCGGCACGTAGCCTGCCGCAAAATGCGCCCGGGCGGCGGCCGTATAATCGCGAGTCAGAAATCCGTGCAGGATGAGGGCGAGGAAGCGGCGTTCCGGCCGGCCGATCCGCCCCATAATACCGAAATCCACCGCCCAGAGATCGCCATTGGCGCCGGCAAAGAGATTGCCGGCATGCATGTCGGCATGAAATACACCGCGCTCGAGGGCTGTCCCGAGAAAGGCGCGGGTCAGGGTCGTCGCCAGGGCGGCACGATCCAGGCCGAGAGCGTCGACCTTTGACAGATCGCTCAGGGGCGCGCCTTCGACCCAGCGCGTGGTCAGGATGCGCTTTGAGGACAGCGTCCACTCGACTTCGGGAATCCGGTAATGCTCAACGGCAGATGCGGCCTCGGATAATTCCGACGCCGCAGCGGCTTCCAGCCGCAAATCGGTCTCGAAACTGAGGGACCGGGCCACGGTCGCGACAAATTTGCGTGGCTCAAGCCGGCGGCTGGCCGGGGCCAGCGCCTCGGCCAGCGCTGCGCCCAGGGACAGGGTGCGGATGTCTCGCGCAATGCGGTGTTCGATATCGGGCCGCAAGACCTTCACCGCCACGTCCACGCCCTCATGCGTTGTGGCGCGGTGGACCTGGGCGATCGAAGCGGCAGCGATGGCGGGGCCGAAGGCCGCGAACAGGGTTTCCACCGGCGCACCAAGCTCGGCGGCAATGATGGCCCGCGCTTCGGCATCGTCGAAAGCCGGCATGCGATCCTGCAGACGCGACAGGCCCCGGGCAAAGCGCTCGCCGATCACATCGCCGCGGGTGGCGAGGATCTGGCCGAATTTGACATAGGACGGGCCGAGCCGTTCGAGCGCCCGGGCCAGCCGCTCGCCGGGATTGTCCGCATTGTCGCGGCGGGCAAACAGACGCGCCACCCGTCCGGCCAGGCGGGCCGGGGCCGGATAGAGCCCCTGATACTCGGCGGGGAGGATGGCGTCATGGCGCACCAGCGTCAGCAGGGCACGCAGCAGTCGCGCGAAGGAGGCGAGGGTCGCAAACATATTCGCAGCTGTTTAGAGGGCGGCGCCGCGCTTGGCGAGGGCGGCGTGAAGTCGCGGTGCGCAAGGAGG
>JBNMNI010000183.1:0-3967 GCA_051275375.1 Maricaulis sp.
AATGATCTCGAACCGACCGTCCAGGTTGACGAGAATACCACGATCACGGTCGGCCGGCTGGCGAGCGATATCGCCACCGACATCATGGCCTCCTTCAAGCGGATCGCCGAATTCGAGGCCGGGCCGAATGGCCCCTTCGTCGATCCGATGACCGATGTGCAACAGGCCTTCGTCGTCGGCGAGCTGCAGAATATCGTGACGGCCCAGAGCGGCATCATCTCGGTGGTCGGCATGAATGGCGTGATGCAGTCGCAGATCGAAAGCTCCCAGCAGAGCCAGAAGGACCGGCAGGATTTCCTCGTCGGCATGATCAGCGATATCGAGGATGTCGATATGGCCGAGGCCGCAACGCGCTTCCAGACGGCGCAGAATGTGCTCGACGTCTCGGCGAAAACCTTCGCTTCGCTGACGCAGGTTTCGCTTCTCAACTTTTTGCGGTAAGCCACGCCCAACATCAACCGTTTGCTGCGGGCCTTGACCCCGCTGGAGGCGAATATGACGACCCCGGTTTCCGGCGCAAATTCCGGCCGCGCCATGACGCGCGCCGACGATCTTCTCATCGAATTTGGCCTTGCCGGCGATCCGCTCGGCCTGGGCGGCAATCCGGCCGATCATCGCGTCGTTGTCGCGATGTCGGGCGGCGTGGACAGCTCGGTGACCGCAGCTGTGCTGCACCGCGCTGGCTATGATGTCGTCGGCGTGACGCTGCAGCTCTATGATCATGGCGCCGCGATCAAGAAGAAGGGCGCCTGCTGCGCCGGCCAGGATATCTATGACGCCAAACGCGTCGCGGAAGAATGCGGCTTTCCCCATTATGTGCTCGATTATGAGAGCCGTTTCCGCGAAGCGGTGATCGAGGAATTTGCCGATACCTACCTGGCCGGCTTCACGCCGATCCCCTGCGTGCGCTGCAATCAGACGGTCAAATTCGCCGACCTGCTGACCACCGCGCGTGAGCTCGGCGCGGTCTGCATGGCGACGGGGCATTATATCCAGCGCGTTGATACGCCAAACGGGGCGCAATTGCGCCGCGCGGCCGACGCCGGCAAGGACCAGTCCTATTTCCTGTTCGCGACCACGCATGAACAGCTCGATTTCCTGCGCTTCCCGCTCGGTCATCTCGACAAGGACCAGACGCGCCGGCTCGCCGAAGCCTTCGGCCTGATCGTCGCCGACAAGCCCGACAGCCAGGATATCTGCTTCGTGCCCCAGGGCAGCTATGCCGATATTGTCGAGAAGGTTCGACCCGGCGTTTCGCGCCCCGGCGAGATCGTCCATGTCGACGGTACCATTCTTGGTACACATGAGGGCGTGATCCACTACACCGTCGGCCAGCGCCGCGGCCTCAAGATCGCCATTGGTGACCCGCTCTATGTCGTCAAGCTCGACGCCGCCACGGCACGGGTCATCGTCGGCCCGCGCGAGGCGCTCGCCGTCGACCGAATCACACTGAAAGACATCAACTGGCTCGGCGATGAAGCCCTGGCAGACGGCGTTCCTGTGCGCGTCAAGGTCCGCTCGACCCGCCCGCCCGTGGATGCGGCCTTCCTCGTCGATGGCGATGAGGTCACGGTTATCCTGCCCGGCGGCGAAGAAGGCGTGGCGCCCGGCCAGGCCTGCGTCTTCTACTCGGCCGAGGATGATGGCCGTGTGCTGGGCGGCGGCTGGATCGCGAAGACGAGTGCGACAGCGGCGGCTGGGAGTGGGTATCGTCTGATCGGGTAATAACGAAAATAGCGCGGTTTGTGTTATTTTGCGCTAGAATGCCCCTGATCGGAGGTGCCCATGAATGTCTCAATCGGAAAGCGCTGGGAGCTGTTCGTCGAGGAACAGGTCAAGCAGGGTCGCTACACATCCCAGAGCGAGGTCGTGCGCGAGGGCCTGCGCCTGGTCGAAGAGCGTGAGGCGAAGCTGGCGGAGCTGCGGGCCATGGTCAACGCGTCCATAGAGCGTGGCGGCAACCATACCCTTGAAGAGGTCGACGCGCATCTGGACAAGGTTGCGGAGGAATTAAGAGCCGAGGGTTATTGAGGTGTTCCGCCTCAAGTTTCTCGATTCCGCCAGGGACGATATCGAGCGCATTTTCAGATATATAGCCGTGCAGAGCGGTAGCGAGAAAGTCGGGCGCAATTTCGTGCGCCGTTTGACCGATCGGTGCAGAGAACTCGCCGCCGCCGAATTTGAACTCGGACGGCCCCGGCCGGAATTCGGCCCCGGGCTGCGCAGTCTTCCATTCGGCAATTATGTTCTCTTCTTCCGGTATCGGGACGGTTGGCTGGAATTATTGAACATTATCGAAGGCCACCGCGATATGGACGACCAATTCCCGTCCGAACCCTCCGACACCTAACCCCCCGCCAACCCCTTCCACATCACCACAACCGCCCAGTGCATCGCCACCGCCGGCCAGATCGAGCCGGAGCGGCGCCAGCTGATCGTGCAGGCGAGGCCCAGGCCGGCGGTGATGGCCAGGAAGACCGGGTCGGCAAACATCGGCTGCGCCATCGGCAGGCCGAGCCAGAGCTGGGCCGGGTGCCAGAGCACGAACACGGCCAGCGCAGCGACGCCGCGCCAGAAGCCGCGGCGTCCGGCGAGCAAAACCCGGAAGATCATCTCCTCGCCCAGTGCCGGAATCACGATTGCGATGAGGGCGATCGCGAACAATCCGGGCCAATCCGTCGTCACAGAAAATGTGAAGACCTGGCCAACCGTGCCGGCGACCGCGGCAATAATCGTCAAAACAGCGAGCAGGAACAAGGCTTCCAGCCAGGCGCGCCGGTCAGCGCGCGTCCGCAATGCAGATGTTGCATCTGCGAAAAGACTTGACGCGGTGCCGCATGTTTTCATCATGCGCGCCAGAATTACACATGATCCCGCCCCTGAGGAGATTTCAGATGAGTGCAGTTGATGATCCGGTCGTTATTGTCGGTATGGCGCGCACCCCGATGGGTGGCCTGCTTGGCGAGCTGACGACGATGTCGGCCAATGAACTCGGTGCCATTGCGATCAAGGCCGCGATGGAAGAGGCCGGCATTGCCGGCGAAGACGTCGACCAGGTCCTGATGGGCAATGTGTTGATGGCTGGCCAGGGCCAGGCACCGGCGCGCCAGGCGGGCATCAAGGCCGGCCTGCCGAAATCCGTCGAAGCCACCACGCTCAACAAGATGTGCGGTTCCGGCATGCAGGCCGCCATCATGGGCCGTTCCGCGATCATGGCCGGCGATGCCGACATCATCGTCGCTGGCGGCATGGAATCGATGAGCAATGCGCCGCATTTGCTGCCGACCCACCGCGCCGGCTTCAAATACGGTCATGACGTGCTCAAGGACCATATGGCCCAGGACGGTCTCGAGGATGCTTTCGAGAAAAAGCCGATGGGCGTCTATGCCGACATGATCGCCCAGGAACACCAGTTCACGCGCGAACAGCAGGATGCCTATGCGCTGGAAACGCTGGCCCGCGCCCAGCGCGCCACCAAGGAGGGTGATTTCAAGCGCGAAATTACTCCGGTGACGATGGCAACCCGCAAGGGCGATGTCGTGGTCGATACCGATGAGCTGCCGCGCAAGGCGATGCCTGACAAGATCCCGACCCTGCGCCCCGCCTTCGGCAAGGACGGCACCGTCACCGCTGCCAATGCCTCGGGCATTTCCGACGGCGCCGCAGCCCTGGTGCTGATGCGCAAATCGGAAGCGGAACGCCGCGGCCTCAAGCCGCTCGCCCGCATCGTCGCCACGGCGGCCCATGCCCATGAGCCGGCCTATTTCACCACGGCTCCGGTGCCTGCCATGCGCAAGGTTGTCGAGCGCGCCGGCTGGACCATCGACGAGGTCGATCTGTGGGAAATCAATGAGGCTTTCGCCGTTGTCCCGATGATCGCGATGAAAGAGCTCGGCATTTCCCATGACAAGGTCAACGTCAATGGCGGTGCTTGTGCCCTGGGTCACCCGATCGGAGCTTCCGGTGC
>JBNMNI010000184.1:0-3947 GCA_051275375.1 Maricaulis sp.
GTCGCCTTCTGTCCGGGCTATCTGCGCGGGCTGGCCTTCATGGGCGATTTCGCGATCGCCGGCCTGTCCATGCCGCGCGGCAACAAGACTTTCTCCGGTCTCGCCCTCGACGATCAGCTTGCCAAACGCAAGGTGCAGCCGAAGGCCGGTCTGTATTTCATCAATACCCGCACCGGCGACATCGCCCATTCGATCACGCTGGGTGGGCTGGTGACCGAGCTGTATGATGTGACAGTGCTGCCGGGCATGAAACAGCCGACGATGATTGGCACTGATGACAAGGCCAATGCGCGCCTGATTTCCCTGCCGTCCAGCCCGGCCTCCTGAGGGAAATTGCGCCTGCGTGATTAAGTCACAGCGTCAGGCTTTACAAATGCTTGGCCCGAGACACCTGCCTTGCTGTTCCGTAATGTGACGTTATTATATAGCGGTGTCATCATAAGCACAGAGGAATCCGTGCCGCTCATGAATCTGTACCGCCATCATCGCCGCACTATGGTCTCGCCGGGTTGGCGAAGGCTGGCTGTGGGCCTGATCGTGGCTGTGCTGATGAGCGTGCAGGGCACGGCTGCTCTGGCTCATGATCACAGCCATGACCAGAATTATCGCCCCGTTCAGGCCGAACCGGGCGCTCAAGAGACGCCCGACGCACCGGTGCCGGGCAAGGCTACCCCGTTGGCCCAGTGCCAGCTTTGCCATTCGCCTTTCGGCACGGTATCGATCCTGCCCGCCTCGACGGCCGGGCTCTCGACTGCGCTCACCATTACCGGCATTGCTGGCCCGGTTCTGGACCAGGTCCGGCCGCGAGCCGCCCCCAGCGGTGTCTGGCATGTCCGCGGACCACCTCTTTCACGCCACGCCTGACTGCCGATCCGCCGCTTCGCCTGCCTTGGGCGTTGACGGCCTTTCCCAGCTTTTGATGGAGTGCGTCCATGAGACGATTATTGAGCGCGGCCGCCCTTGCCGGCCTCACGACTGTTTGCAGCCCGGCCTTCGCCGATGATGATTTCTCGGCGATCCGCGCCGAGATCGACGCGATGCGCCATGAATACCAATCGCGGATATCTGATCTTGAAGGCCGGCTCGCCGAGGCGGAAAGCCGCGCCGCCCGCGCCGAGGCCACGGCCAATTCGGCCCAGCGCGCTGTCGCAGCGGCACCGCAGGTGGCCCAGCTGCCGGCCCCGGTCGCGGCCGTTTCCGGCTCGAACCGGTCGGGAGACAATGCTTTCAACCCGGGGATTTCCGTCGTGCTGAACGGGCAATACACCGCCAGCAGCGAGGATCCCGATAGCGCCTCCATGCCCGGCTTTGCTCTCGATGCCGAGGCCGGACGCCCGGCGCGCGGTTTCAATCTCGGCGAATCCGAGGTCGTGCTGACAGCCAATATCGACCCGACCCTGTATGGAAATCTCACCTTTGCCCTGTCGCCGGATGGCGAGGTCGGGGTTGAGGAAGCCTATATCCAGACGACGGCCCTGGGCGGCGGCGTGACCCTGCGCGGTGGCCGGATGTTTTCGGGCATCGGTTATCTCAACGAGGTGCACGGCCATAACTGGTCCTTCTCCGACCAGCCTCTGCCCTACCGCGCCTTCCTCGGCGGCCAGTATGGCGATGATGGTGTGCAAGTGCGCTGGCTGGCACCGCTTGATCAATATGTCGAATTCGGCGTCGAGCTCTACAAGGGCGACTCCTTCCCGGCGGGTGGCGCGGCCAATGGCGGCACCGGCACCCAGGCGGTCTGGATCCGCACGGGCGGCGATATCGGTGATAGCTCGAGCTGGCTGGCCTCGGCCTCCTATATGAATGCCGCCGCCGATGAGCGGGATGTCGATGGCGCGCTCTTCACCGGCGACGAGACGCTGGGCGTTGTGTCCCTGGTCTATAAATGGGCTCCGGGCGGCAATCGCCGTGAGCGCAATCTCACCCTGTCGGGCGAATACTTCTTCGACACGATGGAGGGCGATTACGACGCCGTGCCGGTCAGTCTCGACCGCAGCGGCTGGTATGCCCAGGGCGTGTATCAATTCCGTCGCCGCTGGAGCGCCGGGCTGCGTTATGCCGCTATGACGCCGGACAGCGTGCCGGCTGGCCTGGCCGGGACGGCACTCGATGCTGGCGGGCTGGATCCCTGGGCCGCCACGGCTCTGCTCGAATTCGACACCAGCGAGTTTGGCCGGTTGCGGGCGCAATTCACCCGTGATGAGTCGAGTGCCATCGCGAGCGATGAATTCCGGCTGCAATACACCGTCATTTACGGGCCCCACGGCGCCCACCGCTATTGATCGAAGGATCGTTTCTCATGCGTAAACTCATCCTGGGCGCCGCGATCGCGGCAGCCCTTTCTGCCCCGGCCTTTGCCGATCTGCGTGTCTTCGCCTGTGAACCCGAATGGGGTGCGCTGTCCGAGGAAATCGGCGGGGCGCATGTCGATGTCTATACCGCCACGACCGGCGGCCAGGATCCGCACCAGATCCAGGCGCGGCCCTCCCTGATCGCCCGTGCCCGCCGTGCCGATATTGCGGTTTGCACCGGTGCCTCGCTGGAAACCGGCTGGCTGCCACAAGTCGTACGCCAGGCCGCCAACCGCGCCATTGGTGACGGAGAGCCGGGGAATTTCGTCGCGACCAGCTTCGTGACCATGAAGGAAATTCCGGCCTCACTGGATCGCTCGCAGGGCGATGTGCACGCGCCGGGCAATCCGCATATCCAGACCGATCCCAATAATATCGCCATTGTCGCACGGGCCCTGGCCCAGCGCTTCGTCGAGCTCGATCCGGCCAATGCGGCCACCTATCAGACCCGGCTCGCCGATTTCCTGACGCGTTGGGATGCGGCCATGCTGCGCTGGGACGCAGAGGCGGCCCCCCTGCGCGGCATTCCGGTAGTCACCCAGCATCAAAGCTGGATCTATCTGGAAGACTGGCTTGGACTTGACCGGGTTGCGGTGCTGGAATCGCAGCCTGGCGTGCCGCCATCGAGCGGACATCTCGCGGAGGTGGTGCAGACGCTGCAGACGCACCCCGCGCGGATGGTGATCCGTGCAGCCTATGAGGATGACCGCCCGGCAAATTTCATCGCCGAGCGTTCGGGCATTCCCGCCGTCGAATTGCCCTTCACGGTGGGCGGTACGGACGGCGCCGACGATCTGTTCAGCCTCTATGATGAAACCCTGCGACGGCTGCTCGCCGCCGCAGCGCAGGAGTAGCGGGCATGGGAGTGCTTGAACTGAGCCTGTTGTTTCCGGCCCTGATCGCCGGCCTTCTGGTGATCTCCACCCATGTGCCCATGGGCCGGCAGGTGCTCGCAGGCGGGATTGTCTTTATCGATCTGGCGATTGCCCAGGTGGCCGGCCTCGGCGTTACCGCAGCGGCGGCTGTCGGCTTCGATGCCTCGGGCTGGAAGGTCCAGGTCGCGGCGGTGGCGGCGGCCCTGCTCGCTGCCTTGCTTCTGCGCTGGACGGAGAAGCGCTGGCCTTCGGTGCAGGAGGCCCTGATTGGCGTCCTGTTCGTGTTTGCGGCCAGTGTCGAACTACTGCTGCTGGCCAATAATCCCCATGGCGGCGAACATCTCAAGGACCTGCTGGTCGGTCAGATATTGTGGGTGTCGATCGACAGCCTGTGGCCCGTGGCAGCGATGTATGCCGTGGTGCTGGCCATCTGGTTTCTGGCGCGCGACCGCATTGGCCGGATCGGGTTTTACGCCCTGTTCGCGCTGGTCGTGACCCAGTCGGTGCAACTTGTCGGGATTTATCTCGTCTTCGCGACACTGATTGCCCCGGCCCTGGCGGCCCGTTTCTGGCCGGATCGCTTCGGACTGGCGATCGCCTATGGCGTTGCCGTGGCGGGCTATGTCATTGGATTGCTGGCTTCGGCGGCCTTCGATCTGCCGACCGGCGCGGTGATCGTTGTTGCCATTGTCGCCCTGATGTCGGTGTCGATCCTTATCCG
>JBNMNI010000185.1:0-3935 GCA_051275375.1 Maricaulis sp.
CGGCCAGCATCAGCCAGTCGGGGATATTGTTCTGCAAAGGGCAACCGGTCTGGCAAAACGGCACGCCGCACTGCGAGCAGCGCGAAGCCTGCGCCGCGACCTTCGAAATCTCAACAGGCTGATAGATTTCGAGAAAGTCGGTACGACGCTCCGTTTCCGGGCGCTTGCCCGGGTATGCCTGGTCGATGTCTACAAATCGCAGCAATGGATGACCTCATGATTTCACACTCTTCGGCAGTGCAGCACACTCTCACCCTTCACTCAAGGGGTCAGCCACGCCCCGAATAGGGTCGTTATTTCGCTTGAAGCCGCTTTTCTAGCATTTTTTGGCGCTTCCAGCAAAAGATGTCGCTCGAATTGGGATATTTTATCCGGTTTCGCTCGTTGGAAATTTTGCTGCACTGCGGCAGAACCACGCACAGTCCAGCGCGCCTGCGCCACCAGATCGGCCCGGAACGGTCATTCAAGCGAGCAGAAAGCCGTGGCGATAGGGATCGCGGTCATCGACATAGATCCGGTTGAGACCCGTCTGGCGGGCCCAGCCGCGAATGCTCGGGCAGATGGCGGCAAAGGCCCCGACCCGGGTCGCGCTTTCGACACGGCCGTGAAACAGGCTGCCAATCATGCTTTCATGCACGAAATCATCGCCGACCGCGAGTTCGCCCCGGGCCGCGAGCTGGGCCATGCGAGCACTGGTTCCGGTGCCGCAGGGCGAGCGGTCTATCGCCCGCTCGCCATAGAAGACCGCATTGCGGGCGTGTGCCTGCGGGTCGATCGCCGGCCCGGTCCATTGCACATGGCTGACGCCGCACACGCTGGCATCGAGCGGATGGACGCAACTCACCGCCTTGTTGGCGAGGGCGCGGACCACAGGGCTGAAGCGCAAAATGTCGGACACGGAAAACGCGCCCAGTCCGGGATAGTTCGTCTGCGGCTCGATGATCGCGTAGAAATTGCCGCCATAGGCGATATCGAAGACCAGCTCGCCCAGGCCCGGGCAGTCGATCCGGATGCCGGTGGCGGCGAGATAGCTGGGAATATTGAAAATCCGGACGCCGGCGACGAATTCGCCATCCCATTCGATCTCGGCCCGGATCCGGCCCGCGGGTGCATCGAGCAGGACCTGGTTGCGATCGCGCGGCACCAGCTGCCCGCTCTCCAGCCCCAGCGTGATGGCCCCGATCGTGCCATGTCCACACATTGGCAGGCAGCCGCTGGTCTCGACGAACAGGATGGAGGCATCGGCATCCGGTGTGCAGGGCGGATAAAAGAAAGCGCCCGACATCATGTCGTGCCCGCGTGGCTCGAACATCAGCGCCGTGCGGATCCAGTCATGATGCCGGATGAAATCCAGCCGCTTCTCGCTCATTGTCGCACCGGACAGCTGCGGCGCACCGGATATGATCAGGCGCACCGGATTGCCACAGGTATGACCGTCAATACAGTCGAATGTCTGGCCCACCGGCTACCCCCGGGAAACAGGGGCAATCGTGAGATCGGGCCGCGTCTCGCGCGCGGTTTCGACCATCGCGATCACCTCGGCGCGGCGGGCGCCGGTCAGGGTCATGCGCGGCATGCGGACGCGTTCCGATCCGCGCCCCATGACAAATTCGGCCAGCTTGATCGACTGCACCAGATCATGCTCGGCATCGAGATGCAGCAAGGGCATGAACCAGCGATAGATCCGGCGCGCCGTCTGGAGATCGCCGGCCTCCAGTGCATCCCAGAGCGCGATCGATTCGCGCGGGAAGGCATTGGTCAGGCCGGAGACCCAGCCACGCGCGCCAAGCAGGATCTCCTCCATGGCGACATCATCGAGTCCGGCGAACACGACATAGCGCTCGCCGCAGGCATTGAAGATATCGGTGATCCGGCGCGGGTCCGGCGCAGACTCCTTCACCGCTACAATCGTTTCCACCTCTGCCAGCCGTTTCAGCGTCGCGATCGAGATACTGACCCGGTAAGCGGGCGGATTATTGTAGAGCATGATCGGCAGGGATGAGGCCGATGCAACGCGCCGGATATGCGCCTCAAGCTCCGCTTCAGCCGGAACATAGACCATGGCCGGCAACAGCATGGCACCGTCGGCGCCGATGCGCGCGGCATCGCGGGCATAGGTTTCGGCAAGCTCGGTGGTCAACTCGGAAACGCCTGTCAGGACAGGAATTCGGCCCGCAACCGTGGCGATAATCGCCTCCAGAACCTGGCGCTTTTCGGCGGCCAGAAGCGAGTTGTTTTCCCCCACGGTTCCCATCGCGACGAGGCCGTGGACGCCGTCGCGAACCAGAGCCTCGACAACGCGGCAGGTGGCATCGAGATCGAGGCTGAGATCCTCCGCAAACTGGGTAGTCGCCGCGGGGAATACGCCGCGCCAATTGATTTTTGTCATCGCTTCGCCCCTGCCAGTGCGGATCATGCCTGCTCGCAGGTTAAACCGCCCGGGCCGGGAATCAATCGACTCTTTCGCGACTTACAGCGCATCCAGGGCGGGTCGAGCGACAGGCGATGAAGGTCTGCGGCGAAGCCGGGCGCTGTAAGGTGACAGGTCGCGGCGGGCGGGTTAGCGTCTCGCCAACAAGGCGATGGGGAGTGGGTTACATCATGACAAGTTTGCGCAATCTGGCGGCCGGTCTGGCGATTTCGATGATGGTGGGCGCTGCGCCCGCCCTGTCGCAAGAGCAAGCACCCAGCTATTCCGAAACCATCGCTGGACTATCGCAAGCCTCGGGCTTGTTTACCCTTCATGTGGATGATGGTGACGGCCGGATCCTCGCCGAGCTGACGCCGCAGGATGACGGTTCGCTCGGCCGCATGATCTACACCGCCTGGCTCGCCTCGGGCCTTGGATCCAATCCGGTCGGACTCGATCGCGGCCTCGGCACGGAATCGCAAATCCTGCGCTTCTTCCGCGTCAATGACCGGGTCTTCGCCGAGTTCGAGAATAATCGCTATCAGGCGATCGGCGCCGATACCGACGAGCGCCGGGCGACCGAGCAGTCCTTCGCCCGCTCCATCGTCTGGAGCAGCGCGATTATCGCCGAACAGAATGGCCGCGTCCTGGTCGACCTGTCGGGATTTCTCACCCGCGATCCGGTAGGCACCGTCGCCCAGCTGTCGGCCGCAGGCCAGGGAAGTTTCTCGGTCGACAGCGATCGCAGCGCGGCCTTGACCGGCAGTGTTCGCGCCTTTCCGCTGAATGTCGAAATCGATGCCCTGCTCACCCTGCAATCGAGCGAGCCGGGACCGGAAGTGCGCGCGGTCACACCGGCGGCTCATTCCGTGACCCTGACCATCCACCATTCCTTCGCCGCCCTGCCGGAGGCGGGCTATCAGACGCGCGAGGCCGATGACCGCTCCGGTGCGATCACGACCGAGATTTACGACATGGCGGCGCCGCTCGACGCGCCGGTGCGGCGCTATCTCGCCGTGCGCCACCGGCTGGAACGCGTTGATCCAACAGCGGCATCCGGCCCGGTGGTCGAACCGATCATCTATTATGTCGAGCGCGGCACGCCGCCTCTGATCCGCAATGCGCTGATCGAGGGCGCGAGCTGGTGGTCGGACGCCTTCGCGGCGGCCGGGTTTGAAGACGCCTTCCGGGTCGAGCTTCTGCCCGAGGGCGCCGATCCGCTGGACCTGCGCTACAACATCATCCAGTGGGTCCACCGCCAGACGCGCGGCTGGTCCTATGGCGGCGCGGTGATCGATCCGCGTACCGGCGAGATCCTCAAGGGTCATGTCATTCTCGGCAGCCAGCGCATCCGCCAGGACCGCATCATTTTCGAAGGCCTGCTCGGCACGGCCCATACCGGCACCGGCGCCGCCGATGATCCGCTCGAACTGGCCCTGTCGCGCATCCGCCAGCTCTCCGCCCATGAGGTCGGGCACACGATCGGCCTGATGCATAATTTCGCCGCCAGCGCCAATGATCGCGC
>JBNMNI010000186.1:0-3928 GCA_051275375.1 Maricaulis sp.
TCGTCTTCGTCGTCGTCCTTGACGTCGGGCTTGGCTTCGCCATCGGCTGGCTTGGCAGCGCCGGGCGCTTGCGGGGTCGGGGTCTCGCCGTCTTCGGCCGGACCGGTCTCGCCGTCTTCATCCTGATTGGCTTCGGCCTGCTGGCTGCCATAGGTGGCGTCGAGATCGATAATGTCGCGCAGGAGGACTTCGCCCTCATGCAATTCCTCGCGCCAGACCATGATGGCCTCGAAGGTCAGCGGGCTTTCGCACAGACCGCGGATCATCGCATTGCGGCCGGCCTCGATGCGCTTTGCGATGGCGATTTCGCCTTCGCGGGACAGAAGCTCGACCGAACCCATTTCGCGCAAGTACATCCGCACCGGATCATCGGTACGGTCAGCCGAGGTCGGGGTGTTGAGACCGGTGATGGCGCTTTTCGAAGCGCCGGCGACCGCACGGGTCTCGCTCTCTTCCTGGTCATCATCATCATCGTCGTCGTCGGAATCCTCGTCGCTGCCCTTGGCGGCGCCGGTGGTTTCCTTGTCGTCATCGGCTTCGCTGTCATTATCAACGACATTGATGCCCATTTCGGACAATTGTCCGAGCACGTCCTCGATCTGCTCGGACGAGAATTCCTCGCTCGGCAGCACCGCATTCAGCTCGTCATGAGTCACATAGCCGCGCTTCTTGGCGACCTTGATCATGTTCTTGACGGACTGATCCGTCAGGTCCAGGAGAGGACCGTCATGGGTTTCCGATGCGTCACTGGCTTCGGCGGGTTTGGTCATGTATTCGTCCCTGGTCGCGCCGCTGACAGGCGCCAATCGACAATATCCGTATCAGGAAGATTCCGAACGGCTGGTTTCACGTCGATAGGCTTCCACCAGCCGACGCACACCTTCCGAATCATCCCTGCCAATTTCTTCTACCAGCCGTGCGCGAATTTCCTCGCGACGATCGGTTGCTTCATTTCTTTCCATATAGGCAGCCGCGAGCTTAATCCAAGCCTCACTACGCTGTTCGCCGGAAGCTTCCGCCCCGCCAATCGCTGCCCGCATTGGTCCCCGTTCGCCGTCCAACCGCCTGAGCTCAGCCGCAAAGCCCGATTCCGCAAGCTTCGCGCGTAGCCAATCCGATTGCACAGACTGCCCAGTCGAGCAGGCGTCTAGAACGGTGTCGCGTAGTAAGTCAAGCGAGCCGAGAGTCAGGTGCGCCAGGGTCTCGACCTGTTCGGCGGCCAGTTCGGGCCATTCGATCACGGCCAGCAACAGCATTCGGGCATCGGCAGCGCCCGGCGAACCCTTGGCGGCGCGACGCAGTTCGGCGCTCGGCCCAAGGCGCGGCGCGGCCTTTTTACCGCCAGGCACCCACGGCGCGCGTTGCGGCGCGGAGCCGAAGGCGGCCTCCATGCGATTATCGAATTCGCGCTTGTATTCGGCGCGGATATCCGGCTCGGCGATCTGGGCCAGCAGGGTACGGATGCGGCGGCGGAAACTGGCGCGGCGATCGGGATCGTCGAGCGGTTCGACGCCAACCTCGCGCTCCCATAACAGCTCGGCCAGCGAGCGCGTCTTCTTGAAGACGTCGCGCAGGGCACCCGCACCCTGCTCACGCAGGATATCGTCGGGATCCTTGCCATCGGGCATGAAGGCGAAACGCAGCGTGTGGCCGGCCTGCAGCAGCGGCAGGGCGCGATCGGCAGCCTTGAGCGCGGCGGCGCGGCCGGCACTGTCGCCATCGAGACACATCACCGGCTCGCCGCCAGCGCGCCAGAGCAATTGCAATTGCTCCTCGGTGATCGCGGTCCCCAGCGGCGCAACGCCGTGCTCGAGACCAGCCCGTGCCAGGGCAATGACATCGAGATAGCCCTCGGCGACGATCAGGCCGCGAATATCGGCCTTGGGATCGGCAGCCGCCTTGCGCGCTTCGGGGAAGCGGTAGAGCATCGAGCCCTTGTGGAAGATCGGCGTCTCGGGCGAGTTGAGATATTTCGCCTTGGCCTCGCTCGACAATGCCCGGCCGCCAAAGGCCACCAGCCGGCCGCGCGGATCCTGGATCGGGAACATGATGCGGTGGCGGAAACGGTCATAGGGCGAGCCGCTCTCCGGCTCGATCAGCAGGCCGCACTCGATCAGATCGCCGACCGGCGCGCCGGCCGTGACCAGCTCGTCCTTGAGCGCAGTGCGGCTTTCCGGCGCATAACCAATGCCGAAGCGGACGCAATCCTCGCCGGAAAGCCCGCGCGATTTGAGATAACGGCGCGCATCCTCGGCCGCTGGCGTGCGCAGGGCGCGCAGATAGAAGGCCTGGGCGGCCTCCATCCATTCGACCAGTGATTTGCGATGCTGGGTGGTCTGTTGCGCCTGGGGATCGGGCGCCGGCAGGCTCAGCCCGGCCTCGCCGGCCAGGCGTTCGGCGGCCTCCATGAAGGTGAGGCCCTCCATTTCTTCCAGCCAGGTGAAGACATCGCCATGCTTGCCCGAGGCAAAGCAGTGATAGAATCGCTTCTCGTCATTGACGAAAAAGGACGGGCTACGCTCCTTCTTGAAGGGCGACAGGCCAACGAATTCGCGGCCCTGGCGCTTGAGCCCGACCGTGCGGCCGATCAGGTCCGACGGGCGCACGCGCGCCTTGATTTCGTCGATGAAGTCCTCGCCCAGACGCATGATGGTTCGGCAATCCTTCAAAGGCGCAGCCCCGACCGCGAACCCACGCCCGATGGGTTCGCAATCCGGGTCGGCATGACCGTAGTTAGCCAGTCATATTCAAGACGGCATGTTGCGCCGGAATCCCGCGCGCGTCACGCCTCAATCGCAAGCCGGCTTCCGGCCCGGCCAGCCGCTACAATCCTCAGGCGACGCCGGAGAGCAGGTCCTTGATCTTGGCGCCGGCCTTGCCGAAATCCATCCGCCCGGCATAGCGGGTTTTCAGCTCGCCCATGCAGCGGCCCATATCCTTGAGGCCTGCGGCATCAAGTTCGGTGACCACGACGGCGGCGGCGTCGGCAATCTCGGTTTCATCCATCGGCACGGGCAGGTATTCGCGCACGATTTCCGCCTCGGTCCGCTCGGACTCGGCGAGATCGAGCCGGCCAGCCTTTTCATAGGTGTCGGCGCTTTCCTCGCGCTGCTTCATCAGTTTTTGCAGGATTGCGAGGATTTCGGTTTCTTCGCAGCCGCAGCAACGATCTTCGGCGCGGGCAGCAATATCGCGGTCTTTTACGGCGGCAGAAATCAGGCGAAGCGTCGACAGGCGCAGCTTGTCCTGGGCTTTCAGGGCCGATTTCATATCGGTGGCGATTCGATCACGAAGGGACATCAGTCAGGCTACCGTTTCTGGCGCGTCAACGCGCCCACATTGTCAATACTTTGATTTTGGAGTGGATTTTCTCAGCGTCGCTTGGCTATTGCGTCTGCTCGGGTCCATTACTTCCAGGCTCATCCTTAGAGCCGAATCTTGCGGGGCGATTATACGCCCGTTTCAAGCTGGGCGGAAATATGCTGTCTTTGCGAAAGAATCAAGACCAAACAGGATTCACTGTTACGGGATTGACCGCAGCAGCGTCTCTGACTACCTACGCGACCGTTTGGCCGCCTGCGCGTCACGGCGCGGTCTTCCCGCACGGCAAACCTGCTTCAGGAGCACCTCATGTCCCAGAACTCGCAGCCCAATCCGACCGGAGCCCTGGCGCTCTCTGATGGCAGCGTCTTCGTCGGTCAGGGGTGCGGCGCCTCCGGGATCGCGATCGGCGAATTATGTTTTAATACCGCGATGACCGGACACCAGGAAATCCTCTCCGATCCCTCCTATGCCGGCCAGGTCGTGTGCTTCACCTTTCCCCATGTCGGTAATGTCGGCGCCAATAGCGAAGACGAGGAAGCGGCCAGCGAGCCGGCCCGCCACGCCGCTGTCGGCATGGTCAGCCGCGCGCCCCTCACCCCGCCGG
>JBNMNI010000187.1:0-3926 GCA_051275375.1 Maricaulis sp.
ATCAGTGGCCAGAGCGCGGTGTGGATGAGCTTTGGCGCGCGATCCTCGATCAGATCGTCGACGATATGCTTGGGTACGACAGGCAGCGGAGAATCAGACGTTTCCATCCCTGCAGATGAACCCGGCTTCGGCTCGGGCGCAATCTCCATTTCGGCGCGCTGCGGCGAAGGGTTAACGCGCCGTTTACGCTTTGGCCCGCCGTTTGCGAGGTGCGTTGTGAACCTTAACACTCTGTTCACGAATGGGACGCGCGATGACAATGCAAACGGCGATTACCTCGGGCACGATGCGCAAGCTGGCCACAAAGCGGGCCCGGATCGAAGACGATCTCGTTGCGGACTATCTCACTGCTGTGGTCAAGCCGGGTGACCGCACGCTTCAGATCGGCGGTTCCGATCTGGGCACGGCCTTTCTGCAGCGTGGCGCCTTCCATGAAGTCATTGCCTCGACCTCGGCGATTGATGCCTTGCAGGACCATTGCGAGCGGCGCGGCGTCAAGTTTGACCGTCTGCGCGGACGCTCCGCTTCCGGGGCGAGGACGGAGCGCTCCCAGCTCGATTCGGCCCTGATCGGACCCGATCTCGGCTTCCCGTCAATGGCCGGGAATTGGCGCCTGATCGCCAGTCGTCTGAAACTTGGCGGCGTGCTGATCCTGATGGGGACCGGCCACGGCTCCCCGGCCCGCCTTGCCGACGCCTTGATGTCGGATGAAGGGTGGAGCCTGCAGGAGATGATCGCCGGCGATGTGGCGGTCTTCCGCAAGATTGCCGCCTATGACGAGGCTGAAACCCAGGCGCGCCTGTCGCGGGCTGGCGATCCGAGACGTGCGCCGCGCGGACTGAAGCCCGGCCTTGTCGCGGGCGTGATGCGAACCCTGTTCGGCTGGCGCGCCAGCAATCGTGGCAAGCTCCTGGCCCGCCGCAGCCGCTGAGACCATACGGGCGCGGCGTAAATGTCGCAAAACTTTCACAGAAGTTCGATCTGGAGGTCATGCTTGCGCCCTAATCGGTGAGGATGACTGATCGTCTCGCCATCTCGGGCTTCGCGGCCCTGTCGCACCCTGTTCGCCTGGCCCTGTTCAAGACGCTGTGCGCGCGTGCCCCCGAACGCGTCGCAGCGGGGGAATTGGCGCAGAGTTTCGATGTGCCGCCCTCAACCATGACCGGCCATTTGCAGGCGCTGGAACGGGCCGGCCTGGTGCGATGCGAACGGCGCTCGCGCTTCATGATGTATTCGATCGACAATGAGGGCGCCCGGCGTCTGGTCCATTTCCTGGTCGATGAATGCTGTGGCGGCCAGCGCGGTATCATCGGTGCCGAGCCGGCTCATCCCTCGGCCAAGGCCTCTCTTCGCGAGGCGTTATGAGATCCAACCCTTACCGCGTGCTGTTCCTGTGCACGGGAAATTCGGCGCGCTCCATTCTGGCGGAATCGATCCTGAACCAGCTTGCCGGCGACCGCTTCCACGCCTTTTCGGCCGGATCGCAGCCGAAGGGCGAGGTTCATCCCGAAGCGATCGCCCTGTTGGCGCGGCTTGGCCATGAGGTTTCGGGCCTGCATTCCAAAGGCTGGCAGGCCTTTAATGCTGAGTCCGGAGGGGCCGGGATGGATTTCGTCTTCACGGTCTGTGACTCGGCGGCCGCTGAAGCCTGCCCGATCTGGCCGGGACATCCGACCACCGCCCATTGGGGCGTGCCCGATCCTGCGGCTGTGACCGGCAGCCAGGCCGAGATCATGCGGGCCTTTCTTGACGCCCATGGGCAGTTGAAGGCCCGGATCGAGGCCTTTATCGCCCTGCCGGACCTTGGCATGGACGCCGCGGCGCTGAAGGCAAGATTGCGCGAAATCGGCCAGCTCTGACTCTGCCAGGCTGAAAATCTAGGACTGGGTGCTGCCACCAGGCCGGCCACCGCCGCGACCGCCACCGGGGGGAGGCCCGCCGCGGCCACCGCCCGGCGGCGGGCGTCTGCCGGCGCCCGGAGCGCCGCGGGGTGAGCCCAGATACGGCGCGCATGCGGGCGATGCCGGGACCGCGCTCATGGGCTGAACCGTGAAATTCGCCGCGATCTGCTCGATTTCAGCGGCGCGGACCGGATCGATACGGTCAGTGATTTGCGCCTCGATGCCATCATCGAGCCGGTCGAGGCCATAGGTGCGGTCACGGGCATTATGGCGGTAGACCGCGGCCCAGTAGGCAGCCTGAACCGGCGCATCCTCGCTCGCGGTTTCGGCGAATTGTGTGGCCAGCTCGGCCTGGGCCGTTGGCCAGCCGGCCTGCGCCGCCATCGTCAGCCGGTCCAGTCCCTCGACCCGCAGCTCATCGCGCAGGATTGACGGCGTTGTGTCCGCGATCGACAGGCGCATGGCGCTGTAGCCGGCGAGATACTGGGCGATCTCGAAACCCGTGCCCTGACCGGCGACGCAGCGCAGGATGGGCAGGGCCTGTTCGTACTCGCCCTGATCGACGAGCCGGACAGCCATGTTGAAGCCGCCCGCACCGCCCGGACCACCGTCCTGCATTCCGCCCCGACCCCGGGGTGAGGGTCCGTCGTGCGAGGCACAGGCGGTGAGCAGAAGCAATGCGGCGGGGGCGAGGACTGATAAGCGAACCATCCGGTTTGGACTCCGATGCGGTGCGAGCGACACAGGGTCAACGCAGCGGCACGGGAAATCCGTCGCCATGACCGGAAAAAGAAACACCCGGGCGCGTTGGCGCCCGGGTGTCGGTATTTCAATCGTTCGAAATTGCCTTCGAACTAGAAAGGCAGGCTGTAGCTCAATGACGTGATTTCGTTTTCGGCGAAATCGCGATTGATCTGACGCTCATGGCTGAGTGTCAGCGTGCCGCCGAAGCTCAGATCGGCCGAGACGCTGCCGGCAACTTCCCACCAATTGGTGTTCAGTTCGACAGCGCTTGGAGCCGAGAAGCTCACGCCGGGCGCATCAAGGAAGGAGGCAGAATAGGTTTCCGCTCCGTCGCCATATTGTTGCGCCGCGCCGAGATAGAGGTTGGCGGCGATATTGGTGCCCAGATCGAGGCCGAAGGCCGAACCGATCCGCGCAACCAGATTGCTCCCGGAGCGGGCATCGATATGCAGGCCGCCCGTTGATGCGAAGCTCGTGGTCTCGTTGAAGTCGACATCGCTGGCGGTCAGGCTTGCCATCGGTGTGATGCGGATGCCGTCGGCGCTGGAGTAGAGGTCATAGCGGATCGCAGCATCAACCGTCACCTCATCGGCGGTCGCCCGCGTCTGCGATGGGATCATGACGCCGCCAAGCGTAATCATCCGGGTTGCGTCACTGTCATGGCTGGCATAGCCGATCGCCAGGCTGGCTGACATGCGCCCGGTTGAGTAGGAGCCGAATGCGACGACCTGTTCGGATTCCGTGCTGACATTGGTTCCGCCCAGGGCGGCGCCAGCGGTGTTGTCCGAGCTGGCAAAGCCGGCCGCGACGCCGATGCGGATGGCATCGGTGACCGGAACATCGAGACCGATCAGCGAGTAATCGCCTTCGATCGCCGTGTCCGGGCTACCCGCGAATGTGCGGGCTGTCGCATCGATCGTGCCGATGGCGCCGAAGATGCGGCGGGTATCGCCGGCATCGGTGCCGCCAGCCGAATAGTTCGACTTGACGGTGGCCCGTGCCAGCAGGCCGAGATCGCTCATGCCGGCCATGCCATTGGCCTGTTTGGCTTCGGCGAGAACGTCATCGCCACCGCCAAGCATGCCAAGTGTGCCGATCTGTTCGCGCAGGGCGCGGCCCAGCACATCGGAATGCGACCGGATGGAGCGGTCGAACATCACCGATTCATAGGGCGAGAGCGTGTCGAGGCCGGTGGTCAGGGCACCGTCTTCCAGCAGGTCGAGCCAGCCATAAATGCCGGCCAGATCGTCATAGGAGCCGGCGCGGCCCTGATCCAGGGCA
>JBNMNI010000188.1:0-3899 GCA_051275375.1 Maricaulis sp.
GTGACCGACTGTTCCTGGCTCAGGCGTTTGAGAATATCGCGGCAGCGGCGCGCCTGGGTCACCATCAATTCGGCGTCCTCGCGCAACAGATCATTATCCTGGACCTCGCGCAGCATCTCCTTGGCGGTCAGCTGGATTGTCGCCAGCGGCGTACCCAGTTCATGCGCCGCAGCGGCCGCCAGTGCCCCGAGCGCCGACAGGCGCTGCTCGCGGGACAAAACGCTCTGGGTCGCGGCCAGCGCGGTGGCCATGCGCCGGCCCTCCTGGCTGACGCGCCAGGAATAGACGGCGGTGAAAGCGACCGCGATGAAGATCGCGCACCACAGGCCCAGCACATACATGTCGGGCAGATGGATCGCTTCGCCGGCCGCCCAGGGCAGGGGCAGGCTCCAGCGCCACATCAGTGCGCTCCCGCCCATGGCAATCGCGGCGACACCGAGGGCCCAGCGCTGCGGCAGGGCGGCGACGGCAATCGTCACCGGCGCCGCCAGCATGACGATGAAAGGGTTTTGCAGACCGCCAGTCAGCATCAGCAGGACGCAGAGCTGCAGCACATCATAGCTCAGCTGGGCAAAGGCCTCCCAGTCCTTGGCGAATTGCTGCGGTGGCACAGACAGGGTCAGCCAGGTATTGATCCAGGCGCTGGCCATAATGACGCCGAGACAGACGCCGATCGGCAATTCGAACCCGACGACATAATGTATGAGCAGCACGGTCAGGGTCTGTCCCGCCACCGCCAGCCAGCGCAGCATGACCAGCGTACGCAGGCGCAACCGGCCGAAGACCGGTGTCAGGTGGGCGTCACTGCCATAGGGGTCCCAATCGGCATCGGTCATTGGCTGGCTCCGGCAATACAGCGAAGTGCGATGGACAGGCGCATCGAGCCGTCCTAGCTTCGCATCTGCAGCAAATTACGTCTGTCGCGGCATAACATGCTTTGTCCGCTTTCGGATAGTTGATGGAGCGCAAATGCAACGAGCCTGGATCTGGTTGATAATCGCCTTGCCAATGGTCGTGGTGATCGGGTTTTTCACCCTGATGCTCAACGATCCGGGCCAGCGCGAATCCCGTTATGCGGTGACCCGCACCAGTGGCGAAGCCCTGGTCGGCGGCCCCTTCACCCTGGTCGACCAGACCGGACAGACCGTCACCGATGCGGATTTTCATGGCCGCGCCATGTTGATCTATTTCGGCTACACCTATTGCCCTGATGTCTGCCCCTTCTCGCTGCAGATCATGGCGGCAGCCCTCGACCAGCTCGATCCGGACGTGCGCGCCCGCATCCAGCCGATCCTGATCACGATCGATCCCGAGCGCGATACGGTCGACCAGCTGGCCCAATATGTCACCTCACCGGCCTTCCCGTCCGGTCTGGTCGGGCTGACCGGAACGCCGGAACAGATCGCCGCCGTCGCCAGCGCCTACCGCGTCGCCTTTCGCCGCAGCGAGGGTGAGGCCGAAGACGACTATCTGATGGATCACAGCTCCATCGTCTATCTGATGGATTCACAAGGACGTTTTGTTGACGTCTTTGCCCATGGCTCGGACCCGCAAACAATGGCGGGCCGGCTGCAAGAATTCCTTGAGGAAGAAGGTTCATCCTCATGAGCACTGCCGATTTCGGTGGTGCCGGTCCCAGGAGGACTCATGCTTTATAGTGTTTACGAGTTAAACCGTTTGGCCATGACGCCATGGCGCGCCGCTGCCAATGCCACCCGCCACATGATGCAGGCGCCCTGGAACCCGATGGGCGACACCTATGCCGGCCGCACTATGGCTGCCGCCGCCGATCTGTTCGAGACGATGACGCGGCGCTATGTGAAGCCGGAATGGAATCTGGAGCCGGTCGAGATCAATGGCCACAAGGTCCCTGTCACCGAAACCGTCGTCTGGAGCCAGCCCTGGTGCAATATGCTGCACTTCGTGCGCGACCCCGAGGCCCTCAAGGCCGCCGGCGTCAAGACGGCCCAGCCCAAAGTCCTGTTCGTCGCGCCGATGTCGGGCCATTACGCCACCCTGCTGCGCGGCACCGTCGAGGCCTTCCTGCCCGATCATGAAGTCTACATCACTGACTGGAAGGATGCGCGCAGCGTCCCCGTCACCGATGGCCGTTTCGATCTGGATGATTTCACCACCTATGTCCGCGCCATGCTGACCGAGCTGGGCAGCGATACCCATGTCGTCGCCGTCTGCCAGCCTGGCCCGCCAACCCTGGCGGCTGTCGCCCTGATGGCCCAGGACAAGGATCCCGCCCGGCCCCTGACCATGACTTTCATGGGCTCGCCGATCGATACCCGCCTGTCACCGACCGTGCCCAACAAGCTGGCGCAGGAACACCCTTTTGAATGGTTCGCCGATAATCTGATCCACACGGTGACTGTGCCCAATGCCGGTGCGATGCGCCGTGTTTATCCGGGCTTTCTGCAACTGGCCGGCTTCGTGAACATGAATCTCGACCGCCATGTCGATGCCCACAAGCAATACTTCGCCGATCTGGTGAAGGGCGATGGCGACGAGGCCGACCGGCACCGCACCTTCTATGATGAATATCTGGCCGTGATGGATCTGAGCGAGGAATTCTACCTCCAGACGATCTGCGACGTGTTCCAGAAACACAAGCTCGCCACCGGGACGCAGGAAGTGAATGGCCAGCTGGTCGAGCCGGCGAGCATTACCGATATCGCCCTGCTGACGGTGGAAGGCGAGAATGACGACATCTCCGGCATCGGCCAGACCCAGGCCGCGCACACATTGTGCGTCAACCTGCCCGAGGCCCTGCATGACGACTGGGTCCAGCCCGATGTCGGCCATTACGGCGTCTTCAACGGCCGCCGCTTCCGCGAACATATCGCGCCGATGATGAAGCGCTTCATGACCGAAAAAGGTGCCCTGGCCCGCGCCGCACGCTAGCCGGTCCAGCCGAAAATATGCGGGCAGACACAAAAAAGGGCCGGCGGGGATGCTCCGCCGGCCCTTTTTCGTGTCTGCCCTCAAAGCCCTGCCCCTATTGCCGGGCGGGCGGCTCGGCTGTGATGCTCAGCCCCAGCGCCTCGATATCGAAGGTTTCGGCTTCGGCCTGGGCGATCAGGTCGCCAACCGAGAGTGTGTCCGGCGGCGCGATATCGATCACCAGCACACCACCATTGGTGATGAAGCTTGAGATCGCCGTCGCGGCCTGTTCCAGCAGCGCCCGCGGCACTTGCGGCGGCGCGGCCAGCAAGCCGACCGGCACCATCAGGCTCACCTGGGCCCGCATTTCCTCCGGTGTAATCCCCTGGCTTGCCGCCCCGGCGGCGATGGCGCGATCAAGCATGGACCGGTCCTGCAGCCGCAGCCCGATCCGGTTGATCGTCAGCGATGACAGCGCCTGAAGCATGATCTGCCCGCGGGCTTCCTCGTCCGGTTCGACGGTATCGGACAGGCTGCGCAGATTGGCAAAATAGTCGAGATAGCCGCCAATATCCTGGATCATGTCCAGCCGCAGCCCGTCGCGCAGTTCGAAATAATTGTCGCCGGCGGTATAGGCGCGTCCCGTCTGCGGGTCATAGACCGAATTGGCCTCCAGGCTGAGCTCTAGACTGTCATAGCCCAGCATGCCGATCGCGTTGGCGATCTGCGCCCCCTCGGCCACGGCCGGATCGGGCACCATGCGCAGCGTACCGAGATGGGCGTGGGTATCAAACACGTCCTGGCGTCGGCCCATCGTGACAACAAGCTCGTCCAGGCTGAGGGTCAGGCCGGGAACAACCATGTTCAGACCGCGCATCTGCGCCCGATCGAGCAGGTCCATCTGGTCCTCGATATCCGTCGCGTAATAGGCGCGGGTCATCTCCGCTTCGCCGGCCCCGGACGCCATCGCATCCATCAGGCCGGCATAGGTCGAGGTCACCAGCCCGTCG
>JBNMNI010000189.1:0-3885 GCA_051275375.1 Maricaulis sp.
GGCTTGGACTCGGGATAATTGGGCAGGCGGTCAGCGCGGGCATCCTGGTAGATGCGCGTCAGGGCCTGCTGGATCAGCTCGTTGAGCTGTTTGACGAAGCCATGAACATTGGCGTCGCTATCCTTGGCGCTGGCGATGGCGACTTTCTGGATCGCGTGTTGCAAATCAGTGCCCGAGGCTTCGAGCGTCTCCACCAGATCCACCCGGTGCAGCAATTCCATCGGCAAAACCTGCAGGCGTTCGAACCAGGCGGTCAGGACGCGCCTTATCGTGTCGCGGGCATGGGGTTTGGACAGGTCGTCAGGCGCCAGGCAGGGCAGGGTCGCGGTGCCGGTCTTCTCTTCCTCGCCGGCGAATTTCTCCTCGCCGAGTTCGCAAATCGGGACCGAGCGGAAGGTGTGCTCGTCTTCGTCGTAGCGCTCCTTGGTGACCCGGACCGAGCCGATCTTGTTGCTGGCAAAGATTTCGTGCGCGAGGCGGATGGCGATTTCGCGATCATCACAGGCCTCGTACAAGGTCCAGGGGGCCTTGCGGTTCTTCTTCAGGAAGACTTCGTAATGGATGCCAGCCGTCATTATTACCCCACAGAATTGCCTCAAGATTGGCGCAATAGGCTTAAAAGCATATGAACTCGTCGCATTGTGGCGCTTCATGCTTTGCGTGTGGGCCCTGCCGCGTCTATTCTCTGCGGCGAACGCAATATTCGGCACCCGGTTGGCGGTGCAATGGGTGGAGATGGCATGGCTACAATTGCGCTCGTCGATGACGACGAGAACATCATCACTTCGGTTTCGATCTTTCTCGAGGGCGAGGGGTATAATGTCCGGACCTATAATGACGGCGCCTCGGCGCTGGCTGCCCTGACCGATGATCCGCCGGACCTCGGCATTTTCGACATCAAGATGCCGCGGATGGACGGGCTGGAGCTGCTGCGCCGCCTGCGACAATCCTCCAACCTTCCCGTCATTTTCCTGACGTCGAAGGATGACGAGTTTGACGAGGCGCTCGGGCTCAATCTCGGGGCCGATGATTATATCGCCAAACCCTTCTCCCAGCGTCTGCTTGGCGAGCGGGTCAAGGCGGTGTTGCGCCGGGCCAGGCTGGCTTCCGAGCCCCTGACCCTGACCGGCGGCGAGCCGGGCGATGCCAAGCCGCTGGACCGCGGCAAGCTCCTGCTCGATTCCAACCGCCATGCCTGTTCCTGGGTCGGCGAACCGGTGCGTCTGACCGTCACGGAATTCCTGATCCTGCAGGCGCTGGCGACCCGGCCGGGCTATGTGAAGAGCCGCGACAATCTGATGGACGCCGCCTACGACGATCAGGTTTACGTCGATGACCGTACGATCGACAGCCATATCAAACGGATCCGGAAGAAATTCCGCGAGGTGGATGAGCAATTCGACTCCATCGAAACCCTCTACGGCGTGGGTTACCGGTACAAGGAAGATTGACGTAGCCGACATGCGCGAGACCGTCCGGCGTATACGCGCCTTCTTGCGTGGGCTGACGCCGCGAGCGTCCTCGCGTCTGGCGCAATTGATCCTGATGGCCAATTTCGTGGCTTTGGGCGTGCTGGTCGTCGGCATGCTGGCGCTGACGGAAACACGCCGTGGCCTGGTCAATGCCAAGCTCGATTCCCTGCGCAGCCAGGGTGAGCTGATCGCCAATGTGCTTGCGGAGGGGGCGTCGGACGGTATTCCGGCGCCCGCCCTGCGCAATGATGATGCCCGCGCCCTGCTGCGTCAGCTCTATGTTCCGGCTGAAGCCCGCGTTCTGGTGTTCGACAAGGGCGGCACGCTGGTAGCCGACAGCCATCTGCTCGCCGATGTGTTCGAGACCTCGGTCCTGCCGCCGGCAGGCGCGGATCCGGACGGGGTCGCCGAGACGGCGCGCGGTCTGCCGGTCCGGCTGCTGGACGGTTTCGCCAATATACTGCGATCACCGGAGGAGCGCGCGGCGCTGAATCGCGACCTGCATGACGAGGTTCGCCAGGCGATTGCCGGCGATATCATTGCCGGCGTCCGGCGCGAATCCGATGGCGGCCGTGTCGTCTCGGTCTCGATCCCGATCCAGCCCGTGCGCGCCATTGTCGGCGTGGTGACGATCGAATCCTATGATCTCGACCGGCTGATCGAGGCCGACAGGCGTGCCCTGCTGCCTTTCATCCTGATTGCGGCCCTGGTGACGGCGATGTCCTCGCTGGCGCTGACGGTGTTTATCGCCCGCCCGATCCGGCGGCTGGCACTGGCGGCGCACGAGGCCCGGCGGGCCGGCGGGCGGCGGGTGAAAATGCCCGATCTGCGCGCCCGCAAGGACGAGATTGGTGATCTTGGGGTGGCGCTGTCGGAAATGACCGATGCCCTGTATGATCGGCTCGATGCGATCGAGAGCTTCGCCGCCGATGTCGCACACGAGCTGAAAAATCCGCTGACATCGATCCGCTCGGCCGCCGAAACCCTGCCCAGGGCAAGGGATGATGTGCGCCGCGACCGGCTGCTGGCCGTTATCACCGCCGATGTTGCCCGGCTTGACCGTCTGATCACCGATATTTCGCGCGCCTCGCGGGTCGATGCCGAGCTGGCGCGGGAGGATGTCTCGCCCTTCGACCTGGGCGGGCTGCTGCAAAACCTGGCCGAAGCCTATGGCGAAACGCCAGCCAATCGCACGCTGGTGGTGTTCGACCGGCAGGTTCGCAATAGTCGCGTGCTCGGCCGGGAGGGACCCCTGGGACAGGTGTTCCGCAATCTGATCGACAATGCCATCACCTTCAGCCCGCCCGGGGGCAAGGTCTATGTGACGGCGTCGCGCGGGCAGCGGGAGCCCCACGAGACCCTGCTCATAACTGTCGATGATGACGGTCCCGGGATTCCGGTGGAGAATCTGGAAGCCGTGTTCGACCGGTTTTATACCGAGCGACCGGCGGGCGCCGCCTTCGGAACGCATTCCGGTCTCGGCCTGGCGATCTCCCGCCAGATCATAAAAGCCCATGGCGGGCGCATCACGGCGAGCAACAGGCTTGACGCCACAGGGGCCCGGCTTGGCGCGCGCTTCACCGTTGAACTGCCGGCGGCGCCAGCTTACTGACAATCGAGCTGCTCAAGTTGCAAAAAGACGCTTCCCCGACGAGCCAAGCCGAGATTAGATGTCTCTCATGATAGGAGTTGTCGTCGTCAGTCATGGCCGTTTGGCCGATGAATTCGTCGCTGCCACAGAACATGTGGTCGGGCCGATGGATGCGTTTCTGGCTGTCTGTATTGGACCGGACGACGATATGGAAAAGCGCCGCGGTGATATCCGGCAGGCGATAGCCGACGCCGATCGCGGCGAAGGCGTGCTGGTTCTCACCGACATGTTTGGCGGCACGCCGTCCAATCTGGCGATTTCCCTGCTTGAGGCCGGCAAGGTCGAGGTCATCGCCGGCGTCAATCTGCCGATGCTGATCAAGCTGGCCGAAGCCCGCTCGCGCGCCGATCTCGACAGCCTGGCCCGGATGGGTGAGGACGCCGGCAAGCGCTATATCGCGATCGCCTCCGATGTCCTTGAAGGCTCGAACAAGTGAGCGTCGCGCAGCGTCGCGTGACGATCTGCAATAATCGGGGATTGCATGCCCGCGCGGCGGCGAAATTCGTCGAGCTGGCGCAGGGTTATGATGCCGTGATCCACGTCTCGCGCGATGGCGAGACCGTGAATGCGGATTCGATCATGGAATTACTGATGCTTGCGGCGAGCAAGGGGTCCGAGATCGGAATCGAGGCCACCGGCGAGCAAGCGGCGGAAGTGGCCGAGGCGCTGGCGCAGCTCGTCGAGGCGGGATTCCACGAAGACGATTGAGGTCATGCCGGTCCGCTGACCGCCTGCCTATTCAGCCTTCTCCCTGTCGAGTTC
>JBNMNI010000190.1:0-3871 GCA_051275375.1 Maricaulis sp.
GCGAGCTTCAGGCCCGAATCGATCAGCGGCATGGCGACCGGCGGCTGGCCTTCGAGGGTGATGGCGAACAGCATCGTGTCATAGCCTTCATCCGCCCTCGTATTGCGAGCCAGTTCGGCGGTCAGTTCAGCGGCACTGCCCTGGCCGTCGAGTGCAAGACAGAAGGCGCGCGAGCGCAGCCAGTATTCCTGCTCGCGGCCGCGGAGCAGCACATCGGAGGTATGGCAGGCGCTGCGCGTATTGCCGGTCGCGAAGGACATCTCGGCATGCAGGCGCGAAAGCGCTTCATTCTCGTTGAGATTGGGCGTGCGTTCGAGCAGATCATAGGCCTCGAACACGCCGCCGGCGGCCAGAAGCCGGTCGGCGCGCATCACAGGCAGGGCCGCGTTGCCGCGCCCGCCCGCAGGCGGATAACCGCCCGAGCTGAGCACTGAACGCGCCAGCTCGGCCACGGCCGGCGAGCCATAGCCCGCCCCGGCAGCGGCTGGCAGCAGGGTCAGAACCCGGCCGGCCATGTCCAGATCGCTGCCATCCCAGAGCGTGATGCCGAGCGCGGCATCGGGCAGGCCGACCTCGAGCGGATCGAGCGCATCAAGGCTTTGAACTTCGATCGGGCCCTGGGCCAGGGCAGAGCCGCCCAGCAGCAGGGCCAGACCGCTAGCGCGGAAAATTATCGTCCAGCTCGACACGTACTTCCTCCTGCGACGGCTGTATGCCGTTCGCGATAACAACCAGCGTGCCGAAGCCCGCCGCGAGAATGCCGGCGATAATCACCAGACCGACCAGAAAACCTCGCATGAATTCACCTTCCTCATGTGCAATTGGTGCGCCACCTGAAGGGCTATCACCCGCACGTCAAGGGTAACCCCGATTGCGGCGATTTCCAGACGCTTTATACCGAAGCCATGACCCGTACTGCTTTACATGATTGTTCTGTCGTCCTGATCGGCCTGATGGGCGCCGGAAAGACCACGGTCGGCCGCCGCCTTGCCGCCGCCATGGAGCGGCCTTTCGCCGATGCCGACCATGAAATCGAGCGCGCCGCCGGCCGCAGCGTTGCCGAGATATTCGACGATTTCGGCGAGGCTGCCTTCCGCGATGGCGAACGCCGGGTGATTGCACGCCTGCTCGACGAGGAACCGATGGTGCTGGCCCTGGGCGGCGGCGCCTTTGTCGATCCGAAAACCCGTGCCCTGGTAAAGGAAAAGGCGATCTCGGTCTGGCTGCAGGCCGATGTCGCCATACTCGCGGCGCGCGTCGCACGGCGCGATACGCGGCCCCTGCTGCGCGGCGGCGATCCGCAGGAGATTCTTGAGCGCTTGCTTGCGGTGCGCCGGCCCGCGTATGCAGAGGCTGACATCCATATCGATGCATCGGCAGGCACGCATCAGGCAACGGCGGATTCCATCCTTGCCGCGCTGCAGGCCCGGGAGGAAGGCGCGTGAGCTCAGTTCTGACAGTGCCCGTCGGTCTGGGTACGCGCAGCTATGACGTTCTGGTCGGCGATGGTGCGCTGGAGGCGGCCGCAGCCCGCCTGCCCGCCCTGTTTCCGCGCCGCCGCGCCATCCTGGTCACCGACAGCAATATCGCGCCACTGCACCTGCAGCGCGTCTGGGATGTGCTGGCGCGCGCCGGCCTGGCCTGCGAGCCGATCGTGATGGAGCCGGGCGAGCGCTCCAAGAGCTTTGCCGGGCTGGAACAATTGGTCGATGCCCTGCTGGAGCGCAATATCGAGCGCTCCGAGGCGATCATTGCGCTGGGCGGCGGCGTGATCGGGGATCTGACCGGCTTTGCCGCCGCCATCACCAAGCGCGGCGTCGACTTCATCCAGATCCCGACGACATTGCTGGCCCAGGTCGATAGTTCGGTCGGCGGCAAGACGGGGATAAATACCCGCCAGGGCAAGAATTTCGCCGGCGCCTTCCACCAGCCTCGTCTGGTGATCGCCGACACGGCCCTGCTCACCACCCTGCCCGAGCGCGAACGCCGCTCCGGCTATGCCGAGATCGTCAAGGCCGCGCTGATCGGCGATGAAGCCATGTTCCAGCGGCTCGACGCCGCCGGCGCCGGGGTGCTGCACGGCGCACCGCTCGCCCGGGCCATCGCCGACGCTGTCGCCTTCAAGGCACGCATTGTCGCCGCGGATGAGCGCGAGCATGGCAGCCGCGCCTTGCTCAATCTGGGACACACTTTCGCCCACGCCTTCGAGGCGGAAGCGCCCAAGGATGCGATCCGCCATGGCGAAGCCGTCGCGGCAGGAATCGCGCTGGCCTTTCGCTATTCGGTCGCGCGCGGCGAATGCCCGGCCAGCGAGGCCGACCGCGTCGAGGCGCATCTGCGCACGGTCGGCCTGCCCTGGAGTGCGACAAGCCTGGCCTTCAATGACTGGGATGCGGCCCGGCTGGTGGACCGCATGCGCGACGACAAGAAGAACCAGGCCGGGGAAATCACCTTGATTCTCGCTCGCGGGATTGGCAAAGCGTGGATAAACCCTAGGATTGACGCGACGCATCTTGTCGCATTTTTGGAGACTTCGCTCTCATGAGCCTTGACTGGAGCCTGATTGGCCCCGCCCTGCTGATTGTCGGCCTGCTGTGTTTGTCGGCCTTTTTCTCCGGTTCGGAGACCTCGCTGACCGCAACTTCGCGTGCGCGCATCCTTCAGCTCGAGCGCGACAAGAATCCCGACGCGGCGCGGGTGAACCTGCTGATCAGCGATGGCGAGGGCCTGCTTGGCTCGCTGCTGCTCGGCAATAATCTGGTCAATATCGCCGCCTCCATGCTGACCGGACAATTATTCGCGCGCCTGCTCGGCGGCGAACACAGCATCTGGATCGCCACTGCGGTGATGACAGTGCTGGTGCTGGTCTTCGCCGAAGTCATGCCCAAGACCTACGCCCTGTCCAATCCGGAGCGTTTCGCCCTGTTCGTCTCGCGCCCGGTTCTGATCGTCGTGCGCGTTTTCGCCCCGATCGTCGGTGCGGTTCAGGCGATCGTGCGCGGCGTGTTGCGCCTGTTCGGCGCCCGGGTCGAAGGTCCGGTCCTGTCGGCCCATGACGAATTGCGCGGCACCATCGCGCTGCATCACGAGGAAGGCGGCGTGGTCAAGAATGACCGCGACATGCTCGGCGGCGTGCTCGATCTGCGCGATCTGACCGTCGATGACATCATGGTCCACCGCAAATCCATCCACATGATCGATCTCGACCGGCCCGCCGCCGAGATCGCCCAGGAAGCCCTGCACAGCCCGCATACCCGCCTGCCGCTGTATCAGGGCGAGCCGGACAATATTATCGGCGTGCTGCATGCCCGCGATCTGGCGCGCGCCATGCACGACAATAATGGCGATCCCTCATCGCTCGATTTCCGCGCCATTGTGCGCGAACCCTGGTTTGTCCCGGAGACCACCGAAGTGCTCGACCAGCTCAATGCCTTTCGCGAGAAGCGCGAGCATTTCGCCCTCGTGGTCGATGAATATGGCGCCCTGATGGGTCTGGTGACGCTGGAGGATATCCTCGAGGAGATCGTTGGCGCGATCGAGGACGAGCACGACATCACAGTCGAAGGCATCAAGCCGGAGACCGAAGGCATCTGGCTGGTCGATGGCGTGGTACCGATCCGCGATCTCAACCGGGCGCTCGACTGGAATCTGCCCGATGAGGAGGCCGTCACCCTGGCCGGGCTGGTGATCCACGAGGCCCAGACGATTCCGGAACGCGGCCAGGTCTTCCATTTCCACGGTGTGCGCTTTGAAGTCGTCGAACGTCGCCGCAACCAGATCACCTCGCTGCGTGTCAGCGCCAGCCCGGACTGAAACGCGCCGGGCCGGCAGGCCGAGCTCAGGCGGGAGCCTTGGCCTCGTCCGGGATCAG
>JBNMNI010000191.1:0-3857 GCA_051275375.1 Maricaulis sp.
CCAGCCGACTGAAGCGTCGCAGGGCGGCTCAGAACTGCCTTCGCAACTGGCTCAGATCAAGCCCGGCCAGCTCGGCGAGATGCGCGAGCATGATGACGCCGACGGCAGCGGACAGGACGGCGATCAGGGTCCAGGGGATCAGGCGTGGTCCGCGTTCGGGGCGGACTGGCTGGCCGGCGCGCCAGCGCCCGATGAAGAACAGGGCGCAGCAGCTGCCAAAGGCGATGAGCGTGGCGGTGAGTGAGAGATACATGCGGGGTCCGCCAGTCTGCTGATACCGTGTTCGGTCTTGTCCCAGAAATAGGGTCTGGTCACCAGCTGATGCAATGCCCGCACTGCGGCCCAGCTTTGCAGCGGCCAGTAGAGCGGCATTGAAAGCAGGTCTGACAGCTTCACTGCCAGACCGGCACGGCGCATGCCGATTGCGGCGGTTGCCGCGGCGGCGCCATACCCCGCAAGGAGAAATCCGCCATAGAGCAAATGGGCGCCGTCCCCGATCTGACCTCCGAGGAGGCCGAACAGGCAGGCCGCCGCCAGTGGCGCGTGCAGCAGGGCGGAGATGAGTGCAGCACCAAGTGTCAGCGTCAGGGCGAGGCCATTCTGCCCGCCCGCCTCGCTGCCTTGCGTTCGGCTGTGCACGGCCAGCGTCTGGGCATAGCCCTTGAGCCAGCGGCTGCGCTGGCACACCCAGGGCCAGATACGGGTCGGCGCTTCTTCCAGCGTCAAGGGCGCGATGACATTGCAGCGATAGCCCAGCGCGTGCAGGCGAAAGCCCAGATCGGCATCCTCGGTAACATTCCAGGCATCCCAGCCGCCGGCCCGGCGCAGGGCGGCCGCGCGAAAGTGATTGCTGGTCCCGCCGAGAGGCAGCGGCCAGCGCAGGCGGGCATAGAGCGGCAGCAAGGCGTGGAAATGGGCGGCATATTCCAGGGCGAATTGCCGCGTCAGCCAGCATTCGCTGCGGTTGAACCAGTTGAGCGGTGCCTGCAGGCAGGCCAGGTCGGGGCCGGCCGCTGCGAAGCTTTCCGCAGCGGTGCGCAATTGGCGCGGATGCGGCCGGTCCTCGGCATCGTGCACGGTGATGATCTCGCCCGAGCAAAACCGCAGCGCGTAATTAAGGGCGCGCGGCTTGGTACGCGGGCCACCTTCGGGAACCAGTACGATACGGTATTTGCGGTCGAGCGCCAGGGCCCGGGCGGCGGCGATGGTCTCGCGATCATCGGCTTCCAGTGCCAGACGGATTTCCAGCCGGTCGGCGGGGTAGTCAATGGCTTCGAGCGCCGCAATCAGGACTGGCAGAACAGCGGTCTCGCGATAGAGCGCGACGATCACGCTGGCCCGGGGCAGGGCACTTGCGGGCAATTCGCGTCGGGGGGCCCAGCTCGGAGGCAGAATGCAGGCGGCCAGTCGCAGCCCGATCAGACCGGCGAAAAGCAGGGCGCCGAGACCGGTCAGCAGGCTCGCATCAATCGGGCCGTCGCGCGTGACCATCGCAATCAGCATGGCCAGGATCAGATTGATGGCGGCGCCCTGGCTGTGGGTAAGGCCAGCCCTGGCGCTGAAGCCCGGCGTCCGCGAGGCCAGGCCCTCCGCCGCGTCACGGGCCCAAAGGCGCGAGAGAAGATCGGGCGTATCGGTTTCGCCGCAATCGGCGTTCCTGTCTGGCGGCCGCGCTCGGGCCCGCAAAATCTGAGACTCGGATTGGCCACCATCCATGGCTTTGCCCACCAGGCTTGTGTGTTTGGTTTAGTGCATCAAAACACAACTCAGGCGGGAGTCAATCGCCCGGATTGAACACGCCGATCAAGGTTGGTGAGTCCAGCCCGTCACCGCTCAGCGCAAACACGGCCACGGTGGCGGTCGGATAGCCCATCGGCAGGGCTTCGCGGGCGCCGCTGCGCACGGCCAGCTTGTGGGCCAGGCCGCCTATGCCGGGATTGTGTCCGACCATCACGATGCGTTGGGCCTGGCGAAAGGCCTCCAGTGCAGCGCGCTCCAGCATCCCGGTGCTGGCATGGTAGAGGGCCATGGGATCCTCGACCGGCGGCGTGCCGAGCAGCGGCGCGAGATGGTCAAAGGTCTGGCGGGTACGCCAGGCGGGAGAGACCAGCGCCCGGTCGGCGGCAAGCCCGAGTCCGGCCAGCATTTCGGCGGCGCTGCGGCTGTCCTCATGCCCGCGCGGCGTCAGGCCGCGTTGAAAGTCGTCATCGGCTTCAAGCCGGTCTATGGCTTTGGCGTGACGCATCAAAATCAGAATCCGGTCCATCAGCCCCTGCCCCGTTCAAGCTTGATCATGTTACAGCGCACCGGGCCGGGTCTTGCAATCACCGGCTTCAAAGCGCACCTAGTCCTAGTGTGTTTTTCCGCGCTTTTGAACCAAGGAGACGATCATGGGTCTGTTGTTGGGCGATACCGCCCCGAATTTTGATGCTGTCACCAATGAAGGTCCGATCAGCTTCCATGACTGGATCGGCGATAACTGGGTGATTTTCTTTTCGCATCCGGCCGATTTCACCCCTGTCTGCACCACCGAACTGGGCTTCACAGCCAAGCTGAAGGACGAATTCGCCAAGCGCAATGCCAAGGCGATCGCGCTCTCCGTCGACAGTGTCGAAGATCACAATAAATGGATCAAGGATGTCGAGGAAACCCAGAATGTCGTGATGAATTTCCCGATCATCGCCGATGTCGATCGCAAGGTATCCACGCTCTATTCGATGATCCACCCCAATGCGGCCGCCACGGTCACGGTGCGGGCGGTCTATGTCATCGACCCGAACAAGAAGATCCGCGCCACCTTCACCTATCCACCGAGCGCCGGCCGCAATTTCAATGAAGTCCTGCGCCTGCTCGACAGCCTGCAGCTGACCGATGGCTACAAGGTCGCCACGCCGGTCAATTGGGTCGATGGCGATGATGTCATCATCGTGCCCTCGATCTCCGACGCCGAAGCCGACACGCTCTTCCCGGCCGGCTACAAGAAGATCAAGCCCTATCTGCGCACCACCCAGCAGCCCAACAAGGTGAAAGCCAAGTCGGACGCGTAACGGCGCCGATCTGCATTTCAGACATTGATCAGGGGCGTCCGGCCAGGCCGGGCGCCCCTTTTCTTGTTAGTCCAGGGTCCGCCGATAGCGCCGGATCGCGACGACAGCAATGACGATGAAGATCACGATCAGCGGCCAGATATGCGGCCAGACATCGCTCAGTTCGGCGCCCTTGAGCATCACGGCCCGCACTACCCGGATGTAATGCGTGGTCGGGATGATCTGACCGACCGCCTGGGCCCATTGCGGCATGGCGGCGAAGGGGAACATGAAGCCCGAGAGCAAAAATGACGGCATGAAGAGGAACATGGTCAGCTGCATCGCCTGCATCTGGCTGCGCGCCATGGTCGAAAACAGGAAGCCCATCGCCAGATTGACCAGGATGAAGAGCGCACTGGCAATGATGAAGGCGAGCGGGCTGCCCAGAAACGGTACCCCGAACAGGAAGCGGGCCCCGGCCAGCATGATCGCCACCTGCAAGGATCCGACAAAGACATAGGGCGTGATCTTGCCGATCATCACCTCGAAGGCCTCGGTCGGGGTTGAGAGCAGCGCCTCCAGCGTGCCGCGTTCGGCTTCGCGCGTCAGCGAGATCGAGGTCATCATCGCCATCGTCATGGTCAGGATGGTGCCGAGCAGGCCGGGCACAATATTCAGTGCGGTGCGTCCGGCCGGATTATAGCGCCGGTGAACCACGGTCTCGACCGGCGGCGTCATCTCGCCGAGCCAGGGCTCCAGCGCGCGCTGCACGATGCCGGCAAAGGCGCCGCTGCCGGCGCCGGCGGCGACCGGATCAGAGCCGTCGGCATC
>JBNMNI010000192.1:0-3856 GCA_051275375.1 Maricaulis sp.
GCGCTGTCCTGGTCCCACAGCCGGCCCGCCGATTGCGTGCCGCCGAACAGGGTCTGGTCGAGCGGCTGGGCCTGGGTTCCGTGCAGGCGCTCGATCTCGGCGGCGAGCGCCGTATTGAACTGCGCCAGCGAGGCATAGCCCGGCGGCGTCTTGATCAGGCGCTTGGCGGTAAAACGGTCATAATCATACAAGAGCCGGTAACGCTCATCGCCATCCATCCGCCAGGCCAGGGCCTTCAGGGCAATGTGCTTTTGCAAATGCGCCGCCGGCGGCTCCGCATCCAGCAGGGCAAGAGCCTCTTCCACACCGCCGGCCGGCAACAGCGCCTCGACCAATTGGTGGCGGATCGCGAAATCGGCGGCAGCCTCGCCTTGCCGGGAGACCGCGATACGAAAGGCGGCGCGCAAATCCTCAAGCCCGGCATCGATCCGCCCGAGCTGGCCGCGCAGCTCGCCGCGCAAGGCCCGCGCGCGCAGATTGGCCGGCTCCAGTGCCAGCGCCGCACTGGTCGCCGCTTCCGCCTCATCGCGCCGGCCGGACCGCATCAGTATTTCCGCCCGCACCAGCTGCAGCCCGGCATCGGCTTGTTGCTGCAAGACCCGCTCGATCAGCGACGTTGCCCTGGCACCCTCGCCCATCTCCCAGGCCAGGCTCGCCTGGTCGCGATGGATGTCGGCCCGTAGCGGCGCGCATTGCAGTGCCGCCAGATAGCCTTGCCGCGCAGCGTCCAGCCGTCCCAGATTGCGCAGGCTGTTGGCGCGCTGATAGTGGGCATCGGCCAGGCGCGGCGCCAACGCGACAGCGCGATCGAGATCGGCCAGCGCCTCGTCCAGGCGGCCAAGCGTGCGATAGAGACACCCGCGATTGATGCGGACATAGGCGGCGTCGGGTTGGGCCGCGACGGCGCGGTCGAACAGGTCCAGCGCCGCTTCGAAGGCTTCCAGCCGGACCCGTGTATTGCCAAGCCCGTTCAGGCTGGCGACATGAGCCGGATTCTGCTCCAGAACCGCGCGATAGGCCGCAGCCGCAGCGTCGAGCTCCCCCGCCTCTCCCAGCGCCACGCCGAGATTGAAGCGGGCGTCGATAGAGCCGGGCGTGTGAGCAAGCGCGCGCCGATAGCTTGCCGCCGCGAGGTCCGGCCGGCCGGACCGGCGGTGCAGATTACCCAGATTATTCAGCACGGCCGCCGGCTGGGAATGCCGCAGCGCCGCTGCTTCCAGATCCGCCGCGCCATCCTCGAACCGGCCGATCTTGCCGCGCGCCATGCCGCGCAGGTGCAGCGCCTCCACATCGCCGGGATTATGCTGCAGGATCGCGGTCAATTCCGCCTCGGCGCGAGCCGCCTCGCCCTGCTGCAGCCATTGCACGACCTGTTGCAGCGTCGCCGGCATTTATTCGCTCCGCTCCCCGCGACCGAACAGGCCGGCAATCACCGAGCCCAGGCCACGCTTCGCGCCCCTCGTCCCGGGCGCGTCTGGTGCCGCGAGCCGCACGCCCTCATCGCCCAGCCAGGCCCCGGTTTGCGGGTCGACGCCGAGGCCGGCGATCCGGGCATCGAAGCCGGCCAGCTCATCGACATAGGCGGCGGTCGAATTGAGATGGGCGGTCGAGGCCGGCTTGCGCACCTGCACCGAGCTGAAGGTCATCACCGAGCGTTCCTGCAAATGGAAGTCGACGCAATTGCGGCTCCAGCCCAGTCCTGTACGGGCAATTACAAAGCGCAGACGGGCTTCGAAATCGGCCACCAGCGCCTCATATTGCAGCGTCGTATACCGGCGCCCGAGCGTCGCCTCCCAATGGGCGCACAGCCGCGCATGCTGGGCGTAATAATGGGCGATATCGTCGAGATCATGCGCAAACGGCCATTGCCGCGAGAAATTCCGCCGGAAGATCGAGAAGGCCGTCTCGACCGGCCGCCGCCGGATATGGATCACCGGTGCTTCCGGGAATAACTGCCGGATCAGACCGACCGCCAGGAAGTTGGATGGTTGCTTGTCGGTCACCCATTGTGCCTGGTCGAGACCGTATTCGGCGTGCTGGGAGAAATAGCGCGTCCGCCAGGCCATTCGCTGCAGGGCCGGTATCTCGCCGCCGGACCAGCCGGTGCGCCGGGCCCAGCCGAGAAATTCCTCCAGAATGAAAGGCATGGCGCTCAATTCGCCGCCGGCGGAGACATCCTCATGCGCCGCGATCGCGGCCTCGATCAGCGTCGTACCCGAGCGCGGCATGCCGACAATGAAGATCGGCCGCGCAATATCAATCGCCGGCAGGGCCGATAGCTCGGCCTCAGCCGGGAACATCGCCATCAGGGCTGTTGTGCGCGCCTCCTGGGCGGCGCGGTCATAGCCGCCGATCACCGCTTGGCCGTGCTGGACCTTCTTGGTCGCATTGGCGCGCGACCAGGCCAGGAAAGCTTCGTGCGGCTGCTTGCGGTGGTGCAGGGCATCGCCCAGCGCAAACAGGCCGATCGCCAGCCTGTCGGCCGCAAGGCCGGGCCGTTCGACCGCCCCGCTCAGCGCGGCCAGCTCGGCGTCGGACAAACGCCCCGATGCCACCTCACACAATTGCCCATAGGCTTCCAGATGCTCCGGATCGATCTCGATGGCGCGGCGGCACATGGCCTCCGCCTGATCGAGCCGGCCAAGGAATGTGTTGACGCGGGCCAGCCCGAAGGCCGCTTCGGCATTGCGCGGGTCCAGCGCCAGGGCCTGATCGAACAGGGCCTCTGCCCCGGCGATGTCACGTGCACCGAGCACCAGCCGCCCCAGCGCCGCCCAATTCTCCGCGATCTCGGGATCGGCCTCGGCCACCGGCCGGTAAATCCGCGCCGCCCGCGTGTAAAAGCCCAGCTGACCGAGCGCCAGCGCATGGGCGCTGATCGCCTCATTATCGCCAGGCGCCGCTGCGACCCAGGACTGGGCCAGAACCTCCATCGCCGTCCAGTCGCCGGCCTGGCGCGCCAGCGCCGTGCGCAGGCGCAACACATCGGGATGACCGCGCAAACCGCCCTGCTCAGCAATATCAAGCGCCTTGCGCGTTGCCGCGACATCGCCGAGCTCGACACTGGCGCCCGCCAGGCGCAGCGCGATCTGCGGCCGCGCCGGATGATCCGGCTGCGCCTCGAGCGCATGTCCCAGCGCATTGGCCGCAGTGGCGAAATCGCCGGCGCGGCCAGCCAGATCCCCAAGCCGGCCCCAGACATCGAAACGGTCAGGCCCCAGGCGCGCCGCCTGTGCTGCCGCCTCGAGCGCGCGGTCGGGCTCACCAAGGTTTTCCCACTGGATCGAGCGGTAAAGATGCAATTGCGGCAAATCGGGATTGGCAGCCTCGGCCTTGTCGAGCCAGGCACGGCCCGCCTCGATCGCACCGGATTCCAGATCGCACACGCCCAGCAGGCACATCGCGGCCGCATTGGCCGGGTCGCGCGCAAACACATCATGACAGCTCAGCCGGGCGGCATCAAACTGGTCGGCCAGGCGCTGCCGGTTCGCCTGCTCGAGCAGGCTGGCGATTTCGCCAACCGGGCCTCTATCCGCTGTCTGTGTCATGCCTGTCACGTCCCGCTGGCGGCCGATTGATTGGCGCCACACTTACCGCGTTAGGCCGCGGGGGTGAACGCCAGTTTGCACACCGGCCGGCGCCCGCCGGCCCGGGCAGCGCCGCCCTTGCCAGCAAAAAGGGCGACCCGCATCGCGGATCGCCCTTTTCATTCCGATCTGAGGTCGACGCTTATTCGACGATCTTGGAGACGACGCCGGCACCGACGGTGCGGCCGCCTTCACGGATGGCGAAGCGGAGCTTCTCTTCCATCGCGATCGGGACGATCAGCTCGACGCTGACTTCGACATTATCGCCG
>JBNMNI010000193.1:0-3789 GCA_051275375.1 Maricaulis sp.
TACCATCGGCCCAGGGCCGCCGTCAGGGGGACACGCTGACGCGAAATCCCCATTTCAATCTTTACCCGCCATCGCCCGACGGCGCCTGGCTCAAGTTGTTCCCTGCATTCGGGCCAGTAGCGGACGTGTGTCCAAGGCGGCCCGCGCATCGATTACACCCTGGTTCAAATCCATATTGATCTCATCAAACAGGTCGCGATAGGCGCGATCAAGCTTTGGCAGGAAGGCCTGAAGCAATTCAGCCTCGGCCTGACCGGCCGCTGTAAGGCCGACCAGGCGGCGGCGGCGGTCGGCCGGATTGTCGATGATCGAGACCAATCCCTGCGTCACCAGCCAGCGCAGTCGCTGCGAAGCGAGCTGGTGTGAAAGACCGAGCTCTTCAGCCAGGGCGGAGACGGATTCCGGTCCGCGATGGTAAAGCGTCTGGACCAGGCCGGTCGCATAGGCGGGCAGGCTCAGGCCATGTGCCTGCAAACATTGATCCATCTGCTCACCCAGCATCGCAGAAGACTGGCGAAGCCGCAGGGCGAACGCCGCCCGGCCACTGAAAAACGGGATGTCACTCATGGCTTCAGGCACACTCCCTGGGCAGGTTTCAGGCCCTTATGGCATCATACAATCAATTGCGCAATTGTCCGCATAATTACTTTTTGGACGGTTTGGGCCCATCCGGGAGCGCGACCTGATCGAGACCCGTGACCTTCTACGCGCGGACCTGTATGCGGTGCGCCATGGCTCCACCTCTTCTTACTCTCCAGAATATCCACCTCACCTTCGGCGTCACCGCCCTGCTCGACGGCGCTGATCTCAGCGTCGGCGAAGGCGAACGTCTATGCCTGGTCGGCCGCAATGGTTCGGGCAAGTCGACGCTGATGAAAGTCGCCGCCGGCTCGGTCGAATGCGATGAGGGCGACCGCTTCGTCCATCCCGGCTCGACGATCCGCTATCTCGAGCAGGATCCCGACCTGACGAAATTCAAGACGGTGATGGATTATGTCCAGTCCGGCCTGACCGAGGGCGATGATCCCTATCGCGCCCAATACCTGCTGGAGCATCTCGGCCTGACCGGGCTGGAGGATCCGAAGGTTCTCTCCGGCGGTGAAGCCCGCCGCGCCGCCCTGGCGCAGGCGCTGGCCCCGAGCCCGGATATTCTCCTGCTCGACGAGCCGACCAACCATCTCGATCTTCCGGCGATCGAATGGCTGGAGTCCGAGCTCAAATCCAGCCGCTCCGCCATCGTGCTGATCAGCCATGACAGGCGCTTCCTGTCCAATCTCTCGCGCAAGACGCTGTGGCTGGATCGCGGGCGCACCCGTCTGATGGAGCGAAGCTTCTCGGCCTTCGAAGCCTGGCGTGACGAAGTGCTCGAAGCCGAGCAGCTCGAAATGCACAAGCTCGACCGCAAGATCGTGCGCGAGGAGCACTGGCTGCGCTATGGCGTCACCGCCCGGCGCAAGCGCAATGTCAAACGCCTGTCCGATCTGCACGGACTGCGCCAGCAGCGCACCGACCATCGCGGCCCCCAGGGCCAGGTCAATCTGCAATCCTCCGCCGCCCAGGATTCCGGCAAGCTGGTGGCCGAGGCGATCGAGCTCAACAAGGCCTATGAAGGCCGCGATATCGTCAAGGACTTCTCGATCAAGATCGCGCGCGGCGCCCGTATCGGCCTGATCGGCCCGAACGGGGCGGGCAAGACCACCCTGCTCAACCTGCTGACCGGCAAGCTGGAAGCCGATAGCGGCGAGCTTCGCATCGGCACCAAGCTGGAAATGGCCAGCCTCGACCAGAAGCGCGTCGCGCTACGCCCGGAATGGACCCTGTCCGAAGCCCTCACCCAGGGCGGCGGCAATACGGTCGAGGTCAATGGCCAGTCCAAGCATGTCATCGCCTATATGAAGGATTTCCTGTTCCCGCCGGAGCAGATCAACACGCCGATCGAGGTCCTGTCCGGCGGCGAGAAGGCCCGCGTCATGCTGGCCCGCGCCCTGGCCCTGCCCTCCAATCTTCTGGTGCTCGATGAGCCGACCAATGATCTGGATCTGGAAACGCTCGACCTGCTGCAGGCCCTGATCGACGAATATTCCGGCACCGTCTTCATCGTCTCGCACGACCGGGATTTTCTCGACCGCGTCTGTACCAGCGTGCTGATCGCCGAGGGCGATGGCAATTGGACCGAATATGCCGGCGGCTATTCCGACATGGTGGCCCAGCGCGGCTATGGCCTGACGCCGCTCGGCGGCGATGTCGCGCCCAATCGCAAGGCTGCGGTCAAGGCGATGGCGCCGCCGCGGGTGGAAAAGCGCAAAATGGCCAATAAGGACCGTTATGCGCTGAAACTCCTGCCCCCCGAGATCGAATTGCTCGGCAAGACCATCGCCAGGCTTGAGACCGAACTCGCCGATCCGGCCATCTTCAAGGATACGGTGCGGTTTTCCAAGACGACGAAGGAACTCGCAGCCGCCATGGCCTCGAGATCGGCAAAGGAAGATCGCTGGCTCGAGCTGGAAGCCGAACGCGTCGAGATCGAGGGCGAATAGCCCTCGATCCGCCGGGTCTAGCGCAAGCCGCGACTATGAGCCGGCCCGAGCAGGACGGCATTGAGCAGCAAGAGGTCGAGCCCTTCCAGATAGGCACGCGTCGTCGGGGCCTGGGTGAAGGCAATCACCTGGCCTGACCCCATCGCATTGGAGATCACGAACGGCTTGTAGGCGAGCTGGGTGGCGTATTCAGCCCACATATAGCCGCCCGACACCAGCGTGTCCGGGCCGGAGAAACGCATCGCGGTATCGGCCTCATCCAGGCTGATCGGGGCGTAAATATCCGAGCCCGTCACCAGTACGGACGCACCGCGCGTATAGCCGGCCGACATCCAGGCATCGGGATTGGCCTCGACATGCAGCAGGGCGCCCGGCGAATAATCGGGCATAGCGCCCTGCTCCGCTTCAACCGCATCAAGCTCGTCCGAGCTTTCCAGAATGACCGCATCGACGACCGCCTGGTCGCGATTGCCCCCCGGTCGCGCCGTATCGGCAGCGCGTTCGCGCCGGGCCGGCACAAGGCCAACCTCCGGATCCGCCAACCAGCGCGTCGCATCACCCAGCCCGATCAGCACGCCGCCGGCCCGGACAAAACGGGTCAATTGCGCCGAGCCGCTGGCGCCGAGCACTTCGGAATAGCCCGAACCGCCCTGCTCAGGCAGGATCACGACATCGAACACGGCCAGATCGGCCCGGCCAAGCGTGCCGGCCCGGATCACGCTGACCGGCATGCCGTAACGCCGTTCGAGCACATAGCGTGTTGCGCCGGCGGAATTTGAATCGGTGCCGCTATCCCACAGCATGGCGATGCGCGGTGCGCGCACCGGCATGAAATTCTCCGAACCCGGATTGGGGCCCTCATCGACCCAGCTCGAGGCGAGGCCGACGAAGCGGGCACCGGTTTCATCGGCAAGGCGGGCGATCAGACTGTCCAGATTGGCCGGTGCGCCATGGCGCGGCACCACGACACTGCCTCTTGGAAAGCTGCGCTCGCCGACGCGGAAGGCAAGATCGGTCGAACGGGCCGGCACGCCCGCTGCCACGAGCGCCGCGACCAGGCGGGCCTGGCCGGCATCGTCCCAGGCAATGGCATAGCCCCAGGCGGCACCGGCATTGGAGCCGGTCGAGGCAATCGGGTCGCTGGCGGCAACCGGATGGCTGGTCAGCCCCGGCGCGCGGCGGCAGGTAACCGCATTGACATTATGCATCAGCGGCAGGGACCAGGCGGTAACGTCATACAGCTCGGCATTCA
>JBNMNI010000194.1:0-3738 GCA_051275375.1 Maricaulis sp.
AGCGGCTTGCGGAAATTGCGGTGGATCTGGCGGCGCAGGATGTGGAAATAATTCGCCGGCGTCGAGCAGTTCGCCACCTGCATATTATCCTGGGCACATTGCTGCAGAAAGCGCTCCGGCCGGGCCGAGGAATGCTCCGGACCCTGGCCCTCATAGCCGTGCGGCAACAGCATCACCAGGCCGGACATGCGCAGCCATTTGCGCTCACCGGAGGAGATGAACTGGTCAATGATGACCTGGGCGCCATTGGTGAAATCGCCAAACTGGGCTTCCCACATCACCAGCGTATTCGGCGCGGCAAGCGAATAGCCGTATTCGAAGCCGAGCACGGCCTCTTCCGAGAGCATGGAATCGACGACATCATATTTCTTCTGATCGCCGCCAAGATGGTTGAGCGGCGTGTAGCGCTCGGCCGTCTCCTGGTCGATGATGTGAGAATGGCGCTGCGAGAAAGTGCCGCGGCCGCAATCCTGTCCGGACAGGCGAACCGGGAAGCCTTCGGTGAGCAATGTGCCGAAAGCAAGATGCTCGGCGGTCGACCAGTCAAGCCCCTCGCCGGCCTCGATGGCGCTACGGCGGGCGCCGATCACGCGCTCGAGAGTGCGGTGAATATTGATGCCTTCAGGCACCGTCGTCATCGCCAGGCCAACGTCGCGAAGACTTTCCATCGTCGCGCTGGTCTCGCCCTTGCGGTCGTCGCTCTCGGGCAGGCCGAGGCCCGACCAGCGTCCGTCGAGCCAATCGGCCTTTTCCCGCGAGAAGGTCTTGCCGGCGTCGAATTCGGCCTCAAGGAAGCGATCGAATTCGGTCTCCATCGCCTCGACCTCGGCGGCAGTGAGCGAGCCCTCGGCGATCAGCCGGTCCTGGTATTTCTGGCGGACCGGCGGCATTTCCTTGATCACCCGATACATGATCGGCTGGGTAAAGGTCGGGTCATCGCCCTCATTATGGCCGTAGCGGCGATAACAGAACATGTCGATCACGACATCCTTGGCGAAGATCTGCCGGTATTCGGTCGCGATACGGGTGGCATGCACCACCGCTTCAGGATCGTCGCCATTGACGTGGAAGATCGGCGCCTGGACCATCAGCGCCACATCCGACGGGTAGGGGCTGGAACGGCTATCCTTCGGATCGGTGGTAAAGCCGATCTGGTTATTGACGATGAAATGGATCGCGCCGCCGGTGCGGTGGCCGCGCAGGCCGGACAGGCCCAGACATTCCGTCACGATACCCTGGCCGGCAAAGGCGGCATCGCCATGCAGCAGCAAGGGCAGGACTTTCGAGCGCGGCGTGCCGGGCAGTTCGCGGCAATTCTGTTCCTGCTTGGCGCGCGCCTTGCCGAGCACGACCGGATTGACCGCCTCGAGATGCGACGGGTTGGCGGTCAGGGAGAGGTGGACCTTATTGCCGTCGAATTCGCGATCGGATGAGGCGCCGAGATGGTATTTGACGTCGCCGGAACCGAATTCTTCCTCGCCTTGCGTATTGCCGCCCTGGAATTCATGGAAAATCTGGTGATAGGGCTTGCCCATCACGGCGCCGAGCACGTTGAGCCGGCCGCGGTGGGGCATGCCGATAATGATGTCGTCAACGCCCATGGCGCCGCCACGCTTGATGATCTGTTCCAGCGCCGGAACCATGGATTCGCCGCCATCGGCGCCGAACCGCTTGGTGCCCGGATAGCGTTTGTGCAGGAATTGCTCAAAGCGTTCGGTCTCGATCAGCTTGCCGAGAATGGCGCGCTTGCCGTCAATGGTGAAGCTGATCTCCTTGTCCGGTCCCTCGAAGCGCTCCTGCAGCCAGGATTTCTCCTCCGGATTGGAGATGTGCATGAATTCAATCCCGACCGGACCGCAATAGGTGCGTCGCAGGATTTCCAGCATGGTCCGCGGCGTCGCGGTCTCGAGGCCGAGATAGCCATCGATGAAGACAGTTTCATCCATCGAGGCGTCGTCGAAGCCATAGGTGAGCGGGTCGAGCTCGGGCTGGGCGCCCTGGTCGGACAGGCCAAGCGGGTCAAGATCTGCAGCCAGATGGCCGCGCATGCGATAGGCGCGGATCATCATGATGGCGCGGATCGAGGCCTGGGTCGCCTTGCGGATCGCGGCCGGATCGGCCTCCGGCGCGGCGCGCGTCACATGGGCCGCAACCTTCTCGACCATCGAGGCCTCGTCGGCACCGATATCGCCAAGGGCCGAGACCATTTCGCCATTGGCGCGCGGCGGCCAGCCGGCGCGTTTCCAGCTCGGCCCGGCCGCAGCACGGGTCGAATCGGCGGGCGCATCGCCCATGGCGGTGAAGAATTGTCGCCAGCTGTCAGGAACACTTGCCGGATCGGCGGCGAAGGCGGCGGCCATCTGCTCGAGATAGACGGCGTTGGCGCCTTGCAGGAAAGACGTGTCCAGGAAGGACTGGTTGTCAGAAGAGCGGGTCTGGTCAGACATGGGGGGAAGGCCTGAAATCGCAAAAAGATTCGTAAGGGACTAAGCCGATACGGTTAACAACCATCTATGGCCCTTCTGTGGAAAACAGAAGGTTTGCGCAGGCGTCTGGTGCCAACTTGCTGACAGGGGTTGGCTGGCAGTTCGCCGACCCGCCTCAGGCGATCAATCAATCGCGGTTCGCCCGGGCCGTCAGATAGTCATAAACCGCGTCACGTTCGGCATCCGTGAGGTGGGAAAAGCTGTTGCGCGCGACCTGCGCCATCAGACCCAGCGGCACACCTGAATTGGATTCGCCGGTCTGAATCAAATGCGCGAATTCCTCGCGGGAATAATTGGCGATGACATCCAGAGTTGGCGCCAGATCGGTGCCGGCAAGGGCCGGGCCGTGGCATTCAGTACAGGACACCGTCACGATGTAGCGGCCGAACTCAAACTCCGGCCCGTAATCGCCCGGCGTGATCTGGGCAAATTCCGCGACCCGCTCCGGGGTGGACCGAAAGGTGCCTGCAGCGACCGCAGCGGCGCCGTCGGGGCCCAACACCACCGACGGACGTCGCTCGCCTTGCGGCGCCAATGTGTTGAGATAGGCCAGCACCGCTTCCATATCGGCGTCACCGAGATGCTGCAGCATCTCCGACGGCATCCGCCAGAGTGCAGAATCATCGGTACGCACACCGGCACGAATGGCCCGCGCCAGTTGATCATCGTCATAGTCCGCGACCGTCAAGGTCAAATTGGAGCCATATATGACGGCGAAGTCGGCATCATCCTCATAGATTTGCCCGGTCATGTCCGGCGCATGGCAGTCGCGGCAACCCAGCACAACACTGAGCCGGTCGCCCTTGGCGATGAGTTCAGCGGGTGTCGAGACCGTGGCGGGAAAAAACGCGGGCGCTGCCGGTGCGTCTGCAGCCGGCGGGGACGCCACCTCACCGGAACAGGCCGTCAAACTGATCAAAACAACAAGACAAACAGCACGCAATTCCATTGCGGATCCCCCAGGAACAACCAACCCCAGAGTCCGGCAGCACAGCGAGATGTCAATCAAAGATCGAGACTTGCGAGCGTGGCACCTCGATCAGCCAAAGAAAAGCCGCACCCCGGTGTCCCGGAGCGCGGCTTTTCTGTGTTACATCGCTGCCTTGGCCAATCAGCCCTTGAGCAATTCCGCCAGCGTCGTGCCGAGACGGGCCGGGCTTGGCGAGACGGTGATGCCGGCCGCTTTCATGGCTTCGATCTTGCCTTCCGCGCCGCCCTTGCCGCCCGAGACGATGGCGCCGGCATGGCCCAT
>JBNMNI010000195.1:0-3735 GCA_051275375.1 Maricaulis sp.
CCAGATTGCCACGATCGCCGCCTCGGCTTTCGCCCTCTCGCTCGCCGCTGCCGCCGCGAACGCCCAGGACGATATGGCCGCCGAGCCGGCCATGGAGCATTGCTACGGCGTTGCGCTTGCCGGCGAGAATGATTGCGCGGCGGGCCCGGGCACGTCTTGCGCCGGCACCTCGACCATCGACTATCAGGGCGATGCCTGGACCTCGGTCCCGGACGGCACCTGCACCGACATCGAGACACCCTATGGCGATGGCTCGCTGACCCCGGTCGAGCGTCCATAACGTCAACTTCCGTGCATGCGCTGGCCCGCGTGGCCAGCGCATCGTGAGGCGAGGCCGCTTGTCCATCCCAGAAACATCCCCGTCAGCAGGCCTCGGCCTGAAGCCGGAATATTTTCGCCCGGCCCTGGATGAGCAGGCGGCTGGCCTGTGGTTCGAGGTTCACCCCGAGAACTACATGTCCGCCGGCGGCCCGCGCTTGGCCTGGCTCGATGCGATCGCGGCGAGCAAGCCGCTCTCGCTGCACGGGGTTGGCCTGTCGCTGGGCGGTCTCGAGCCGCCCGATCCGGCGCATTTGCAACGCTGGAAAACCCTGATCGACCGCTATCAGCCGGTGCGGATTTCCGAACATCTCGCCTGGTCGGTGCATTCAGGCACCTATTTCAACGATCTTCTGCCCACGCCGATGACCCGCGCGGCGCTCGATCGCTTCTGCGCCCATGTCGATGCGATGCAGACGGCGCTGGGGCGATCGGTGCTGATCGAGAACCCGTCGCGCTATCTGCCGCTGCGCGAGGAAATCCCGGAGGCAGAATTCCTCGCCGAGACGGTGCGGCGCACCGGCTGTGGCCTGTTGCTCGACGTCAATAATCTGCATGTCAGCGCCCATAATCTCGGTTTCGACATAGCCGCCTGGCTCGATGCCATCCCCGGCGAGGCGGTCGGTGAAATCCATCTCGCCGGCCATGAGGCCGATCTCGAGCTGGGCGGTGAATTGCTGATCGATACCCATGGCGCACCGATCGCGGATCCGGTCTGGGATCTGTTCGAGACCGTGATTGCCCGGCTCGGGCCGCGACCGGTCCTGATCGAACGCGACAATAATATTCCCGCCTTTGGCGAATTGCTTGCCGAGCGCGACCGGGCCCAGCGGGTTCTCGATCGGGCCCTCGAAAGTGAGCGCGCCCTTGTCTGAGGATTTTCATGCCGATTTTGCCGCCGCCATTACCAGCGGCGATCCCTCGGCCATCGAGCCGTGGTTGACGACGCCATCGGCGCTGCGCCGCATGGCGGTCTATCGCAATAATGTCGTCCATGGCGCGATTGAAGTCTTGCGGGCCGCCTATCCGGCCGTCGAGCGGTTGGTCGGAGCCGATTTCTTCGCACCGATGGCCAAGGCCTATTGGCAGGCCTTCCCGCCGAGCCAGGCCGCGATGACTCTCTATGGCGCGGACTTTGCCGATTTCATTGCGGATTATGCCCCGGCGGCAACGCTGGTCTATCTTCGTGATGTCGCACGCCTCGACCGGGCCTGGCTTGAGGCGCATCACGCCGCCGACTGGCCTCCCCTTGATCCCGGCCAGATCGCCCATATCGCTCCGGATGCGCTGCCGCATTTGGCGCCCGGCCTGCACCCCAGCGTCAGCCTTTGGTGCTCGGCCTGGCCGGCCTATGAGATCTGGCGCAGCAATCGCGATGAGGCGCCGACGTCGCGGCGGGTCTTGAAGCCGGAAGCGAGCTTTGCCCTGGTCTGGCGCCATCGCGGCACGGTGTGTCACCGCGCCCTGACTTCGGCCGACCATGCCTTTCTCGACGCGCTGGCCCAGGGGGCCAGCCTGCTGGACGCTGCCAGTGCCGCCGCGCAAATCGATGACGATCACACTGCCGCTGCCCTGTTCGGGGAGGCGCTTGCCAATTCAATTCTCAAAGGATCCAGCTCATGACCATCGCGGCAAGCCTGAGGACGGCTCATGATATGCATCAGCGCCTGTTCGGCCACTTGCACCGGTTGCTCGCCGGGGATGCGCTCAAACTCCTCGCCCGGCTAAGCCTGGCCGGCGTGTTCTGGCGTTCGCTTCTGACCAAGGTAGAGACGGTCGGCCTGCTGCCCTATACCGAGTTGATCAATGATTTCGCGGTCCAGCGGGCGCATGTGCGGGTGCCCGAATTTCCGCTGGGCCTGAAGCCCTCGACCCTGACCCTGTTCCAGAATGAATATGCGCTTCCCCTCATCCCCACTGACATCGCCGCCTGGATGGCGAGCCTGGCCGAATTCACCTTTCCCATCCTGCTGGTATTGGGGCTGTTAACCCGGTTGTCGGCGCTGGCCCTGCTCGGCATGACGCTGGTGATCCAGCTGTTTGTCTATCCGGACGCCTGGTGGGGCACGCATGCATTGTGGGTGGTGATGACGGTTTTCGTCGCCGGATACGGACCGGGGCGGCTCTCGCTGGATCACTGGATCGGGCGCCGGTTCGCGCAATAGGTGCATCCGATTGCCAGCGCCCCGCCCGGCAGGCATGCTCACAGCCAGACGGCCTCCATTGGAGGCAGGGGTATCGGGGGCAAGCATGCAGGAAACGGAAATGACGGCGCGCGCCGAACGCTTTATGCCCGACTGGATTGTCGGCGCCGCGCTGCGCTGGTCGCTCATCCCGGGCCTGTGGGCGTGGGGCCGGGCCTATGCCGCCGACTGGCCCGATGTTGCACCTTCCGCAGTGAGTGCGGCCCAGATCTGGGCCGTGCCGCTGGTCGAGCCAACTCAATTGGCCCAGATCGCTGTCTGGGGTGCCCATCTGGCGGCCGCGATGCTGGCGGTAGGCTTTCTGACACGCTTTGTCGGCCTGGCCCTCTTGCTGGCGACGGCCGTTTTCGCCTGGTGGGTCGCGCCGCAGGCCTGGACGAGTGCAGCAGTCTACGGCGCCCTGGCCTTTTACCTGTGCGTTCGAGGCGGCGGCGCCGTTTCGGTTGACGGTGCGATCATGGCGACGATGAAATAGGTCTTGCGGGCGCTGCGCCCGCAGGCAGAGGGATCGCAGACCGCCGGGACTTACGGTTTTTCAATACCTCCGGGGGCATTCTCGCTTGGCTCACACTGGGCCAGTCTTGTCGAGGATCACGGCCGGTAATGCAGCCCGAACTGAAAATGAAGCTGAAACTGGCGCTCGCGGGCCGCGCGAACGTCGAGATGGGTCAGTTTCAATTCCTCAATCTCGAGGAAGTGCGCCAGAAAGCCGGGCCGGACTGGCCCGCCTTGCGGGCCAAGGTCTATGATGTCAGCGCTCATTTCATCGAGAAGCGTCTCGATGCCGAAGATGTTATTTTCCGGTGTCAGGGCGGTTTTCTCATAATTTTCAGCATTTTGAGTGGTGAAGCCGCCGCAGCCCGGGTCCAGGCTATCTCCGCCGAACTCGCCGCCTTCTTTCTCGGCGATCAGGCACTCCAGACGCTGAAACTCGCAGCCGAGGCCCGCAGCGTGTCGACCGAGGAATTTCTCGAGATTATCGCCCGGGCCCAGCCGCAGGAGGCCGCGCCGCGCCCGCCCGCATCTGCGGCAGAGGCCAGGCCTGCGCAACGTACCGGCCATGCCTGGCGCGCCGATATCGCCCGCCCGGCGGGGGCAATCAATGATCAGGACCGCCTCGCCTGGGCCGAAGGGCAGACCGAATCGGAAGCCAGACCGACGCCGCCGCGCTGGACGAAACCGGCCGGCACATCGCAGGCAACGCCCTGGGACG
>JBNMNI010000196.1:0-3696 GCA_051275375.1 Maricaulis sp.
GATCAGCATCATCCTCCAGCGCGTCCGCCATCTTGCGCAGAATGGCGCCACGCGCCTTGCCGCCGCGCGCATCCCAGATGCGCTGCGCCGCGACGGCCTGTTCGAACGCCGCGTCGACATCCTCGGTTGTCGCCTCGAGCACGGTGCCGACGACACGCGAGCGGTCGACCGGGCTGGTGACCGGCATTTCCTGGCCGGCCCGGGCGGACCCGCCCGTCTGGGCCACACCGCCGACCAGAGGCCAGGCGGCAATCGGTCCGGCCGCGTCGAGGGCCTCGACCGCCTTGCGAAGACGGTCACGGACCGCAGCCTGCGACAGGTCGATACCGGCCGAGTTGGGACGCTCTGCGCCATAAAGCGCCATCGGCGTGGCAATCCTGGGGTGGCGGGCGATGCTCGCTGCGGCCTCAAACGGACCGCGCGCGACATCGCTCGCCGGCACAGCAGGGTCGAGGAAGGAGTGCACGAAGGAGGTATTGGCACCGTTTTCCAGCAGGCGCCTTACCAGATAGGGCAAGAGGTCTTCATGGCTGCCGACCGGTGCGTAGACCCGCACGGCGCGCTCGCCATAGGTTTCCTTCGCGGCCAGATACAGGGCCTCGCCCATGCCGTGAAGCCGCTGGAATTCATAATCCTCGACACCGGCCTGTTCCGCCAGCTCACGGATTGCGCACAGGGAATGGGCGTTGTGCGTCGCGAACTGACCGAAAATAGCATCCGGCGCCGACAGCATGACGCGGGCACAGCCCAGGAAGTTCAGATCGGTCGCGCCCTTGGTGGTCCAGACCGGAAAGTCCGGCCAGCCCATCTGGTGCGCCAGCTTGATCTCGGTATCCCAATAGGCACCCTTGACCAGACGCACGAGGAAACGGCGATTGGTCGCCCGGCCCAGGGCGATCAGCCGCTCGATCACCTGCGGAGCCCGCTTCTGATAGGCCTGCACAGCCAGGCCGAGCCCGTTCCAGCCCTCCAGCTCGGGCTCGCGCGCCAGGCGCTCGAACAATTGCAGGCTCAGGACCAGACGGTCGGTTTCCTCGGCATCGAAACACAGCCCGATATCATGAGCCTTGGCAGCCCGTGCCTGTTCCAGCAGCAGCGGATAGACCTCGGCCATCACCCGTTCGCGCTTGACCGCATGCAGACGCGGATGCAGGGCAGAAATCTTGACCGACACACCATGCACCTGCTCGACCGGACCGGCACCGCGGGCGGCGCCAACGACGGCGATCGCATCGAGATAGCGCTTCTGATAGCGCGTCGCATCGGCGGCCGTACGGGCGCCCTCGCCCAGCATGTCGAAGGAGCACAGCGTACTGCCAGCCTTGCGGCCGCGCTTGAGCGCTTCCTTGATGGTGCGGCCGAGCACGAATTGCTCGCCCATGATTCGCATCGCCTGCATCACGGCAGCACGGATGACCGGCTCGCCAAGCTTGTGCGTCATCTTGCGCAGATAGACGGACGGATTCTTGCGCGCTTCCGGATCGATTTCGATGATCCCGCCGGTCATCATCAGGCCCAGCGTCGAGGCGTTGACCAGCCAGTTTTCGGACCGGCCGGCATGACCGCCCCAATCGCCACCGGAAATCTTCTCGGCGATCAGCTGGTCGGCCGTGGCGGCATCGGGGACGCGCAACAGGGCCTCAGCCAGACACATCAGGGCGAGCCCCTCGCGATTGGACAGGCTGAATTCCTGCAGGAAGGATTCCATCAGACCGCGGCTGCGGCTCGCGGCGCGGGCGCGCTCGACCAGCTTGACCGCACCCGTGCGGATGCGCGCCTGCGCGTCATCGTCCAGCCCGGTACGGGCGACCAGGTGTTTGACCAAGTCCGTCTCGTCGGCGAATTTCGTCGCGTCGAGATCGTCCCAATTCATGCTGTCGCGAGACTGAGTATTCATGGCCGATCCTCCTTTACCGGTTGGCGAATATGGCCAGCGGGCGAATTTTGCGGAGAATGGTACTGGCTCTCCGGCGCGGCAAGCCCAGTCAGCTGTGCGGCGGTGTGCAGGCGCCCGGAGCGCTGGAATGCCGTTGCTGGGCAAGGCAGCGCCCGTGGAAAAAGCTTGCGGCTCACTCGCAGAATCGGCGCCTGCCGCGATGAATGTCGCGCTGCCGGGCGCAGCGGAGAAATAAGCTTCGCCTTGGCCGGCACTGCTATTCAAGCCCTCCCTGCCCCTGCAGCGCCCCGACGGGGCGCGGCTGCAGGCGATCCGGCATGGACAAACAGCAATCGCCGCTTCATGACGCGGGAATGCCCGCTATGCTGGGCCTTGGACAGGACCGGCCAGCCAGTGTCTGGCGCCGCCCGCAGCAAGAAGGCAGACAGTTGAACGCGATGACCGAACCAACCGAACATCCCGAAACCAGCCCCGCCGAAGAGACCTCTGACATGTCACCGGAAGCGGGCAATGGCTCCGACGAACGGCCACAGCGCATCATGCTGGTCACCGATGCCTGGGAACCCCAGATGAACGGCGTGGTTCGCACGCTCTCGCGCACCGTCGCCGAATGCCGCCTGATGGGCCATGAGGTCGAGGTGATCCATCCCGGCCTTGGCTATAAGACGATGCCGCTGCCGACCTATCCGGAAATCCAGCTCGCCTTCGGTGCCCGCAAGGATATCGCGCGGCGCTTCAAGGAATTCGAACCGGAAGCGATCCATATCGCCACCGAGGGGCCGCTGGGCATGGCGGCACGCGCGATCTGCGTGAAGTGGAAACTGCCCTTCACCACCAGTTATCACACCAAATTTCCCGAATACATCAATGCCCGCTTCCCCTTCATCCCGGTGGCGGCCGGCTATGCCTTCATGCGCTGGTTCCACAATGCCGGCGGCCGGATGATGGTGACCACGCCCTCCATGCGCGATGATCTCGCCCTGCGCGGCTTCAAGAACCTCACCCCCTGGGCGCGCGGCGTCGATACGGTGCAATTCAACCCCGACAAGCGCCTGGTCGATGGCGTCGATGTCTATGCCGGGCTGGAGCGGCCGATCTGGGTCAATGTCGGCCGCATCGCGGTCGAGAAGAATATCGAAGGCTTTCTCGAGCTCGACCTTCCGGGCACCAAGGTCGTGGTCGGCGACGGGCCCCAGCGCGAATCCCTCGGGGTCAAATATCCCAAGGCCGTTTTCCCGGGATCCAAATTTGGCGACGAGCTGGCGCGCTATTTCGCCGATGCCGATGTTTTCGTCTTCCCGAGCTGGACCGACACATTCGGCCTCGTCAATCTGGAAGCGATGGCCTGCGGCACGCCGGTCGCCGCCTTCCCCGCCCACGGTCCGAAGGACATTATCCCCGGATCGGGCGGTGGCTTCATCAATAACGACCTGCGCCAGGCCTGCCTCGACTGTCTCGATATCGACCGCGCCGCACCGCGTGCCCATGCCGAGAAGCATTCCTGGCACCAGTGCGCTGTTGATTTCATCATCAATCTCAAGCCCCAGCCCAAGCCGGAACGGCGCCGTTTCTGGCAGCGCCTGCGCCGCCGGCGGGTCGAGGACTGAGCATTTTCAGCAAAAGTGGGAACCGGTCTTGCGGTTCGAAAATGCGACCACTCAGGATTCAGAGCCCAAAAAAAACGCCGCCCCGAGGGGCGGCGTTTTCCGTTTCAGGCCAAGGCTCTGCTTATTCTGGCGCTTGCGTCATCGCGGTCAGCGAGCGGGCTGCTTCGCCCATCGCCTCACGCTCGGCATCCG
>JBNMNI010000197.1:0-3695 GCA_051275375.1 Maricaulis sp.
ATGACGCGACGATGATGCCGTCGATGTCCGATCCGTCACAGCCAGCCTTTTCCAGCGCCGGCCTGACGGCATGCATGGCAAATTCCGCCTGGACGGACACATCCTCGAAGCCACGCGGCGGGATGCGGGGCGTGAGATGGTCAATGTCGAGAATGCCAGACTTTTCCAGCACATGCCGGCGCTCAATGCCTGAGGCATTGGTGATGAATTCCGTGCTGGAAAACGGGATGGCCGCGGTGTCGCCGGCGGCAATCGCCTCGGCATGCTCCAGGTTGAAGCGCGCCGCATAGGCATTGTAGCTGGCGACCAGCTCGGCATTGGTGATCACATCGGGCGGGGCCCAGAAGCCGGTCGAACGAATAATGCTGGTCTGCACGGGTCTTGCCCCCATCCCTGCTATCCATCGGCGCCACCGTAATGCATGGACGCGTCTAATCAATGCGGGCCCGCATCGCGGCAGAAACTTGTTCGAACGCCTCTCAATCGAGCAGTCCTGCACCATTTTGCGGCGCGAACCGGCGAAATGCAGGAAAAATCCGTCTTGATATCGACAGGCTCGCCTGTGCTTGCCTAGCAATGACGCACTGCAACATTCTGGAGAGGTCCGATGGAAGACGCTGGCATCGACACAGGCAATATCGCGTGGATCCTGACGGCGACCGCCCTGGTCCTGATGATGACGATCCCGGGCCTCGCCCTGTTCTATGGCGGCATGGTGCGGCGCAAGAATGTGCTCTCCACCATGATGCAAAGCCTGGGCGCCACAGCCGCCGTGACAGCGCTCTGGGCCCTGATCGCCTATAGCCTGGCCTTCTCCGATGGTGGCGGTCTCAACTCATTCATCGGCGGGCTCAGCCGGATCGGTCTGATCGGCATCACGCCGGAGACGATGTCGGGCGATCTGCCGGAAAACCTGTTCTTCATCTTCCAGTTGACCTTCGCCATCATCACCGTCGCGATCATCGCCGGAGCCGCTGTTGAACGGATCCGCTTTTCGGCCTTCATGATTTTCGCCTCGATCTGGCTGATCCTGGTCTATGCCCCGATCTGCCACTGGGTCTGGGGCGGCGGTTTCCTGTCCGATGCCGGCGTGCTCGATTTTGCCGGCGGGGCGGTGGTTCACATCAATGCCGGCGTTGCCGGTCTGGTGCTGGCGAAATTCCTCGGGCCGCGCCGCGGCTATCCGGGATCGCAAATGATGCCGGACAATCTGGTGCTGACGGTGATTGGTGCCGGCCTGCTCTGGGTCGGCTGGTTCGGCTTCAATGGCGGATCGGCCCTGGCGGCCAATGGTGCGGCGGCGCATGCCTTCGTCACGACCCAGCTTGCCGCCGCGAGCGCTTTGCTGACCTGGATCGGGATTGAATGGCTGCAGCGCGGCAAGGCGAGCGTGCTCGGCGCCGCCTCCGGCGCGATTGCCGGCCTGGTTGCGATCACTCCGGCCGCCGGTTTCGTGCCGGCCTGGGCCGCCTTCATCATCGGCGGCGCCGGTGCGGCCGGTGCTTATTGGGGCGTCACCTCGCTGAAACGCTGGGGCAAGTGGGACGATACGCTCGACGCCTTCGGCCTGCACGGCGTTGGCGGCCTGATCGGCGCGATCCTGACGGGCGTGTTTGCCTCCGAAGCGATCGGCGGCGCGCCCGGGGCGATTGAAGGCAATCTGATGCAGGTCTTCACCCAGACCTGGGGTGCTCTGGCAGCGGCGTTGTATTGCGGCGCGATGACCTGGGTCATCCTGTTCGGCCTGTCGAAATTCATGACACTGCGCGTCGGCGAAGAGGACGAAGTCACCGGCCTCGACACCACGCTACACGGCGAATCCGTCGCCTCGTAATAAAACGCCCTCCGGCTACGGGCCGGAGGGCGTAACATTCTGTCTGGCTGGTTGGGCGGCGCTGTGTTCGTGGCGTGCGCTGAACCGGCCGGGCAGGGGCCTTGTCCCGCCGGCCTTTGATGTGCCCGCCTAGAGTCTTTCGATGAACACCGTGCCGGCTGAATAGCCCGCACCGAAGGAGCAGATCAGCCCCTTCTCGCCGGCAGCAAAGCCATCATGATGGCGGTGGAAGGCGACCAGAGACCCGGCGCCGGCGGTATTGGCGAATTCATCGAGGATGACCGGCGCCTCGCCCTCTTCGGCATCGCGTCCGAGCACTTTGCGCGCCACCATCAGATTCATGTTGATATTGGCCTGGTGCAGCCAGAGGCGTTTGAGATCAGCCGGCGCCAGATCAATCTTGGCGAGGTCTTCCAGAATCATGTCGGCGACCATCGGGCAGACTTCCTTGTAGACCTTGCGGCCCTCCTGCACGAAATAGCGTTCCTCGAAGGCGGGCTCGGGCACTTCACAGGCATTGAGGAAGCCGAAATTCGAGCGGATATTATTGGAGAATTTCGTCATCATGCGGGTGCCGAGAATGCGCCAGCCATCGCCGCCGGCGACGTCTTCCGCCTCGATCAGCATCGCCACGGCGACATCGCCAAAGATGAAATGGCTGTCGCGATCGCGGAAATTGAGCTGGGCGGTGGTGAGTTCCGGGCAGACCACCAGCACGGATTTCGCCATGCCGGACTTGATCATGTTGACGGCATTGATGATGGCGAATGTGCCCGAGGAACAGGCGACCGTCATGTCGAAGCCGAAGCCTTCAATCCCGAGCGCGTCCTGGATCTCGATCGCGATGCATGGATAGGTGCGCTGCATCGAGGTGCCCGAACAGATCACCGCATCGACATCGGCCGCGTCGCGGCCGGCATTGCTCAGCGCCTGGCGGGCGGCGGCGACGCCGCACTCGGCCATGATCGAGATCTCGTCATTCGGGCGCGGCGCAACGCGCGGGCGCATGCGCTCGACATCGAGCACGCCCTTCTTGTCGATCGAATAGCGCGATTTGATGCCCGAGGCTTTTTCGATGAAGCCGGATGAGGACGGGTTCTTGGCCTCGACAGCGCCGCGTTTTATCGCGTCGGCGTGTTCGGCATTATAAAGCTCGACATGCTTGTTATAGCACTCGACCAGCTCCTCATTGGAGACTGTATCCTCAGGGACCCAAAGGCCGGTGGACCGGATGACGGCATTCATGTGAGCAACTCCAGACGGGGCCAACATGGCCGGACTCGGATCTTACAAGCGCGGCACGGTAGTCGTGTGCGAGGTCGACGTCACGTGGGGATGACGGTTGCCGGGATTTTGCGCGTTCGCTTATTTTGTGGCGCAACCAGACGCGATGGCGCAATGTGAGGGTGCTTCTCTGCACCCCCCCGGATGTCCGGCCATGTTCCGGCGGCAGAGACGCCCGTCGCGAAAGAGACCCGTCCAATGTCGCAATCAAGAATACTGGGATTCATTGTTCTGGCGATCGGCATCGTCTTGCTGATCTTCGCGCTGCAGGGGTCGAACGCCCCGGTCGATCAAATCACCGAAGCCTTTACCGGCCGATATACCGACCGGACGATGTGGTATCTGGTCAGCGGTATCGCGGCCAGTCTCGGCGGCCTCTTCCTGCTGGTCTTCGGCAATAGCATCAAGAAATAGCGGGCCCGGCCTGCGGGTGATGGAGTGCTGCCCCCCAGTTGGCGGCTTGCCCCGACCTCGGCATCGCGGCTATCTGGCAATGTGACCGGATTTGCCCAGGGATGCCCATGACCGAGACAGCCGCAGAGTTCGTGCGCGAGGGCAATGCCCTGATGGCCGCCGG
>JBNMNI010000198.1:0-3689 GCA_051275375.1 Maricaulis sp.
ATGCGTCTGATCGCCGATTACACCGGCATCCCCGGCTATATGATCCGCCAGGGCACGATCGACGCGACCCAGTATGAAGAGATCCGCGACGCGGTGCTCGAGATCCAGTCCCTGCCGCTCTATATCGACGACACAGGCGGTCTGCCGATCGGGGCGCTGGCCGCCCGCGCGCGCCGCCTCAAGCGCACCCACGGGCTTGATCTGATCATCGTCGATTACCTTCAGCTCGTGACGTCCTCGCGCAACCGGCCGGGCGATAGCCGGGTGCAGGAAGTCTCGGAAGTGACGCAGAATCTCAAAGCCCTGGCCAAGGAATTGGAAGTTCCCGTCATCGCCCTGTCGCAGCTCTCGCGTAATGTCGAAAGCCGCGAGGACAAGAAGCCGCAGCTCTCCGATCTGCGCGAATCCGGCTCGATCGAGCAGGACGCCGATGTCGTGCTGTTCGTCTATCGCGAAGCCTATTACAAGGAACGCGAAAAGCCGCGCGAGGACACGCCGGAATATCTCGCCTGGCAGGAAGAATTTCGCGTGATTGAAAAGCTCGCCGAAGTGGTTATCGGCAAGCAGCGCCATGGCGCCATCGGCACGGCCAAACTGGCCTTTGACGGGGCGCGCACGAAGTTTAGCGATCTGGATGAACGATTTGACGACGGCCGGGAGTGAGCCCGTGGCGCAGCCGGCGCCACGTCTGGTAATCGATCTGGCGGCGATCCAGCGCAATTATGCCACGCTGCAACGCTTGGCGCCCGCCGCCGAGATTGGCGCAGTGGTCAAGGCGAATGCCTATGGGTTGGGCGCGGCACGCGTCATCCCTGCCCTCGCCGATGCCGGTTGCCGCACCTTCTATGTCGCCCACACCACGGAAGGCCGCGAGGCGCGCGATGCGCTGGCGGGGCGCCAGGCCGACATTTTCGTGTTCAACGGCTTCTGGCCCTCCGAGCTGGCATCCTTGCGCGAGGCGCGGCTCTTCCCGGTCATCAATGATCTGCATCAATTGGATCAGTTGCGCGAACTGGCGCCGGATCTGCCCTGCGCCATCCATATCGATACCGGCATGAACCGGCTCGGGCTGGGCCCCAACGCGACGCAGACCCTGGTGGACAATCCCGACTGGCTGGCCGGTCTGGATGTGCGCCAGATCATGAGTCATCTGGCCTGTTCCCACGAACCGGCCCACCCGCTCAATGCACGGCAATTGGAGCGCTTTAACGCGGTGCGTGATCGCTTCCCCCACATTCCGGCCAGTTTCGCCAATTCCGGCGGCGCCATGCTGGATGCGCGCTATCATTTCGACATTCTGCGGCCGGGCCTGGCGCTGTATGGCGGCCACCCGACCCATGACTGCGCCAATCCTTTCGATCCGGCCGTGCGCGTCGAGGCCCCGGTGCTGCAGGTGCGGACGATCCGGGCCGGCGATTGTGCCGGCTATGGCGCCATCTTCACCGCAACGCGGGAAATGCGCATCGCCACTGTCGCGACCGGCTATGCCGACGGTTTGTTGCGGGCCTGCGGCGATGGCGGTTTTGGCCGCATAGGCGAGGCCCGGCTGCCGATCATCGGCCGTATTTCGATGGACCTGACCACGCTTGATCTGAGCGAAGTGACCGATCCGGTGGCGCCCGGCGACTGGGTCAGCTTTCTCGGCGAGGATATCGAGCCGATGGCGCAGGCCGCCCGCACCATCACCTATGAATTCCTCGTCCGGCTCGGCCTGCGCTTCCAGCGCGTCTATCTGCCCGGGGCGCCCGCAGCGTAACAGGCTTGCCGCGAACCGGAACAAAGTGTGAACTGACCGCCAAGCTGAAGAAGACGAATCGCCATGGCCCGTGCTGAAAACATCTATGTCTGCCAGAGCTGCGGCGCCTCCCAGAGCAAATGGGCCGGGCGCTGCGACAGCTGCGGCAGCTGGAACACGCTGATCGAGGAAACCCCGGCGGCACCGCTGGGCACGCAGGCGACGACGGCCAAACGCCGCGGCAAGGCCAATACGCTCGACCTGGTCGATCTCGGTGCCGATACGCCGGAAGCCCCGCGCCTGAAATCCGGCATTCCCGAGCTCGACCGCGTTTGCGGCGGCGGGCTGGTGCGCGGCTCGGCGATCCTTGTCGGCGGCGATCCGGGGATTGGCAAATCCACCCTGCTGCTGCAGCTCGTCGCCCTGATGGCGCGCAACAAGGCGCGCGCCATCTATGTTTCCGGCGAGGAAGCGGTCGCCCAGGTGCGGCTGCGCGCGCGGCGGCTCGGACTTGCCGATGCGCCGGTCTCGCTGGCGGCGGAGACGTCGCTCAACAATATTCTCGACGGGCTGAAGGCGGAAAAGCCCGACATTGTCGTGATCGATTCGATCCAGACCATGTGGAGCGACCAGCTCGCCGCCGCCCCGGGCACGGTCGCCCAGGTGCGCGCCTGTTCGCAGGAGCTGGTGCGCTTTGCCAAGCAGCGCAATTGCATCGTGATCCTGGTCGGCCATGTCACCAAGGACGGCCAGATCGCCGGACCGCGCGTGATCGAACACATGGTCGATGCGGTGCTGTATTTCGAAGGCGAGCGCAGCCATCAATTCCGCATCCTGCGCGCGGTGAAAAACCGCTTCGGTCCGACCGACGAGATCGGCGTGTTTGAAATGGGCGATGCCGGGCTGGGCGAAGTGGCCAATCCCTCTGCCCTCTTCCTCGATGGACGCGGCGATTCGACCTCCGGTGCCGCCGTATTTGCCGGCATGGAGGGCACACGGCCCGTATTGAGCGAAATCCAGGCCCTGGTGGCCCCGGCCGCTTTCGGCACGCCACGCCGGGCTGTGGTCGGCTGGGATAGCGGACGGCTGGCGATGGTGCTGGCCGTACTGGAGGCGCGATGCGGCGTCGATTTCTCCAAGCGCGATATTTTCCTCAATGTTGCCGGCGGGCTGAAAATCACCGAACCGGCGGCCGATCTCGCCGTTGCCGCCGCCATTGTCTCCTCGGCGCTGGATGTCGCCTTGCCCTCGGACGGCGTTGTTTACGGAGAAATTAGTCTTTCAGGCGATGTTCGACCGGTCGGTCGCAGTGATTCGCGCCTCAAGGAAGCTGCCAAGCTCGGCTTCACGCGGGCGATCGCCCCGAAGGCCTCGGCCGATGACAGCGCACCTGTGCGCGTGCTGGGCGTGGCCACAGCGCTCGAATTGGTGCAGACTTTACAGGCGATGGCGGGCGAATAGGGAAGACGCCGATGGACGGCTCCTTGAGTGCATTTGACGGCATAGGTCTGACGATCCTGCTGGTCTCGGGCCTTTTGGCCCTGGTACGCGGATTTGTGCGTGAAGCGCTGTCGGTGACGGCCTTCGTCGCCGCCTCGCTGGCAACCCTGTGGGCACTGCCGGCCTTTCTCGGCCCGGCGCGCGAACTGATCGATCCGGACTGGCTGGCACCGCTGGTGATCGGTGCGGTCATCTTTCTGCTGGTCTATCTGTCCATCACCTTCGTCACCTCATCGCTCTCGAGCGGGCTGGCCAAGGGCGATGATGTCAATGTCGTCGACCGCACGCTCGGCTTTGCCTTCGGTGTGGTGCGCGGGCTGATTCTGCTCGCCCTGGGCGTGATCTTCATGGCGGCAACGCTGGGCAGTGACGGTCAGCCACCGCGCGCAGTGACCGAATCGCGGATCTACCCCCTGGTCAAGGCTGCCGCCGATGCGCTGCAGACACTGGCGCC
>JBNMNI010000199.1:0-3665 GCA_051275375.1 Maricaulis sp.
CGCTCCGGCTGCCGCTCCGATGGACCACGCGGCCATGGGACACGGCGCTCCGGCTGCCGCTCCGATGGACCACGCTGCCATGGGACATGGCGCCGCGCCAGCCGCGCCAATGGATCACGCCGCAATGGGACATGTCATGCCCGTGCCACCGCCACCGGGCATCCCGGAGCCGACCGGCCCGCAGCGCCATGATCACCCCGCCGGTCCCGGCGTCGCCGGCACACCGGCCATGGTCGCCAACCGTCTCGGCGAGCGCGGTATCGGTCTGGCCGACGAGCCGCACCGCGTGCTGGTCTATACCCAGCTCAAAAGCCTTGAACCCAATCCGGACCAGCGTCCGCCCGCTCGTGAGGTCGAGGTCCACCTGACCTCGAATATGGAACGCTATATGTGGTCCTTCGACGGCGTCGCCTTCTCGGCCGTCGTTGACCCGATCATCTTCTACCATAATGAGCGTCTGCGGCTGACCCTGGTCAACGACACCATGATGCCTCACCCGATCCATCTGCACGGCATGTTCTTCGACGTCGTCAATGGCGAGGACGCCCACAAGCCGCGCAAACACACCATTATCGTCAAGCCCGCCGAACGGCTTTCGGTCGACATCACTGCCGATGCGCTGGGGGAGTGGGCCTTTCATTGCCACCTCCTCTTCCACATGCATGCCGGCATGATGCAGGTCGTTTCGGTCCGTCCGGCAGATGGAGCCCGTCATGACGCAATCTAGAGTGCTCGGCACAATTCTGGCCGCCGCGCTTCTGGCGCTGGCAGTCCTGCCCGCCGCACAGGCCCGCCAGGCCAATCCGGTCGATGCCGATCCGGCGCGGATGGCTGCGGCGCGGGCCCATATGTTTCATGGCATGGAAACAGTCCACTCCATGGTGATGGGCAATCGGTTCGAGCATATCGGCGACGGGGCCGACGCGGCGATATTGTGGGAGATCCAGGGCTGGATCGGCGGCGATGTGCGCAAATTCTGGGTCAAGACCCAGGGCGAATATGCCCTCGATGCCGCGCAGTTCGATTCCGCCGAGATCCAGGCGCTCTATAGCCGCGCAATCTCGCCCTATTTCGACCTGCAGCTCGGTGTGCGCCATGATTTCGAGCCGGGCCCCCGGTCCAGCTATGGCGTGGTCGGCCTGCAGGGGCTGGCGCCCTATTGGTTCGAGGTGAATGCCGCGGCCTTTATCAGCGATGCCGGTGATCTCACCGCCCGGGTCGAGGCCGAGTATGATCTCCTGCTCACCCAGCGCCTGGTGCTGCAACCGCGCGCCGAACTCCAGTTCGCCGCTGGCGAAATTGCCGATCATGATCTCGGCTCAGGACTGACCGAAACCGAATTCGGTCTGCGTCTGCGCTATGAAATTAGCCGTGAATTCGCGCCCTATATCGGGATCGAATGGCATGATCTGCAGGGGGATACTGCCGATCTGGCGCGGCTGCGCAGCGAGGCGACCGGTGACCGGGTCATTGCCGTCGGCGTCCGCTTCTGGTTTTAACACCGGCTTGGGTCGGATGGGGGCATATCATGACAGCAGTTTTACGTTGGACGGCGCGGATCCATAAGTGGCTGGCCCTGTTCGTGGGTATCCAGATCGTGCTCTGGGTCGCCGGCGGCGCCGTAATGAGCCTGCTCGACATCGATAATGTGCATGGCGACCAGAATGTGGCGCCGGTCTCGGTCGTCGATCTCGACCTGGCCAGTTTGATCGCGCCGGCCGAGGCGGCTGATCTGGCCGCATTGCCCGGTGTCATCAAGACCGTGGAATTGATGCCCTGGCTGGGGCGTTCGGTTTATCAGGTCGAGGATTATTTCGGCGACAGCCAGCTGATCGATGCCCATACCGGCGAAAGGCTGACACCGATTTCCGAGACGACCGCGATCGCCCTGGCCGAGCAATTCCATCGCGGCGATCTGCGGGCGGAATCGACCGAATATCTTGAAGCGGCCTCGACGGAGTATCGCGATGCGCCGCTGCCGGCCTGGCGGGTCAATTTCGCGGATGGCGACGGTACCAGCCTGTATTACGCGGCCGATAGCGGGATGCTGACCAGCCGCCGCAATGATGAATGGCGCGTGTTCGACTTCTTCTGGATGCTCCACATCATGGGCTATCAGGACCGCGATAATTTCAACACTTTCTGGCTTCAGGGCTTCGCCCTGTTCAGCCTGGTCACGGTGTTTGCGGGCCTGCTCCTGGTCTTCATCAAGATGCGGCGCAGCCTGCTGATGGCGCTCAAGCAGGCGCAGGCGAAACCCCCAAGATGAACGCGAGATAACCCGGCCTGCCTCGCATTCGCCCCATACCGGGCGGAATAACCTTAATTGATCCTTAAATCGCCGTAACCCGGCGCGCTTTCGACCCCAGTCCTCAACGACAAGATAAGTATTCCCGGAACGCCGGGGGATTCGAATGAGGCCGGCAATCTGCCGGTGTCAGGGCAGCTGGGGCTGGCATCATGAAGGTTTCGATCGTCGCGGGCACACGTCCGGAAGTCATCAAGCTGGCGCCGGTTCGCGCCGCACTCATCAAGACCGCCAATCTGCAAACCGAATGGATCGCTACCGGTCAACATGGCGATCTGGCCGACCAGGCCATGCATGTCTTCGACATCGTGCCGGACGTGCGGTTGGCGCTGGACTGGAATGGCAAGGCGCTGACCAGTCTGACGAGCGCGCTCATCCGCGATCTCGGCGCGCAATTCGCCGCCAGCCGGCCCGACTTCGTCCTTGTCCAGGGCGATACCGCCTCTGCCTTTTCCGGTGCCATGGCGGCCTTTCTCAATGACATCCCGCTTGGTCATGTCGAGGCGGGTCTGCGCTCGGGCGATTTGCGCCATCCCTTTCCCGAAGAGGGGTTTCGCAAGCTGATCTCGCCGATCGCCGATCTGCACTTCGCCCCGACACGCGCGGCCGCCAAACATCTTACCGATGAGGGCATTTCCAGCGACAAGGTCCGCATGACCGGCAATACGGTGATCGATGCGGTCCAGCTGGTCGGCTCGATGCAGATCCGTCCGCAGGCGCTCGACCGTCTTCTGCCCGGCGAACGCCTGGTGCTGGTGACCCTGCACCGGCGCGAGAACTGGGATGGCGGTGTCACCGGGGTATGCACCGCGATCAAGCTGCTGCGTGATCGCTATCCCGATCTGCGGTTTGTCATTCCGGTCCATCTCAATCCGCGCGTGCGCGGCCCGATCGAGACCCTGCTCGGCCATGAGGATCGGATCGATCTGGTCGAGCCGCTGGCCTATCCCGCCTTCGTCGCGGTGATGAAAACTGCCCATCTGATCCTGACCGATAGCGGCGGCGTGCAGGAAGAGGCGCCGAGCTTCGGCGTTCCCGTGCTGGTTTTGCGCGGCACGACCGAGCGCGGCGAGGCGATCAAGGCCGGTGTCGCCCGGCTGGTCGGATCAGGCACCGAAACCATTCTTGCCAATGCGCGTCAGCTGCTCGACAATCCGCGCGCCTACCGCCGCATGTCACGCGCGGCCAATCCGTTTGGCGACGGTCATGCCGGCCGCCGCATTGCCCAGCTGGTCTCCGGCTTTCTCGGGGCTGGCACCAAGCCTGATACGCCGCAAGCCGCCGCTGGCTCCGATACGCTGCCGCCGGTCTCCTTGCCCGTCCGGGATGCGATACGCGTCAAGATTGGAGCCTGATG
>JBNMNI010000200.1:0-3629 GCA_051275375.1 Maricaulis sp.
TACTGACCCGCAGGACGGAGATCAGGCATGTCATTCAACAGCGAGCTTAGAAGCGGGATCGGCGCCGTGGCGACGACCATCGTGCTGGGCGTGCTGGCCGTGGCCGGCGCCGATTGGATGCGCGCTGAAGGCTATTGGGCGCCCGCCGCGCCTGCGACCGCGAACACTGCCATTACGGAAATCGACCCCGATCTCCCGGAACCCGGCGTCGATTTCGAATTTATCCTCGAGACCCAGCTGTCCTGGGGCATACCGATCCTGGATGTGTTCGCGCTGTGCCATGGCCGCACGCAATTGCTGACCGGCGATAGCGAGTTTCGCCATTCCCGCGTCGAGGGCGTGGATTGGCTGGAATACTACGAGAGCGCCGCCTTGCCGGGCGACGAGATCGCAATCCGCGGTTTTCGCGCCCCGATGGCAGCCCTGAGCGCCGGCACTGAAGACGGCATTCTGGTCGTCAGCGGCACGGGCGAGGATTTCATCGGCGGCGCCTGGCATGTCACGGCGGCGGGCGAGATCGATGATGCGATCCGGCTCGACGGCGTTGTGCGCCTGGCGGTCCCCGCCTGTCTCGACCCTGAAGCCGCGGCGGGGCAACTGAATGCCGTCTTCGCCGGCGATCGCAGCGAAGTGCGCGCGCGCCTGCGCGATTGAGGCCGCTTATCCGCCCCCGACCTCCCGCCGGTTATACTGGTGCCGCCCCAGGGACCGCCCTGCGCCCCGTTCGGGTTCGGCGGTCATGGTTTGAGAGGGAGGAAATCGGTGAAACGCGATGGTTTCGACAGCGCGCCCACTTTAACCCGTTGGATTGCAACGGCTTTGCGTTCCGACAACGGCGCGCGAACGTATCACTGGAGGACCATGCGCCGACCATCAAGGCATGATGAGCGATAGATCAACGCCCCTCGACTGCACCATCAATGCACCCTAGGCGTCGACCTCGGCCTCAAGCGCGTGTTCCTGGATAAATTCGCGTCTCGGTTCAACGACATCGCCCATCAGCTTGGTGAAAAGCTCATCGGCGGTATCGGCATGGGTAACCGAAACCTGCAGCAGGGTGCGCACATTCGGATCGAGCGTGGTCTCCCACAACTGTTCCGGATTCATTTCGCCCAGACCCTTATAGCGCTGGACTTTCATACCCTTGGAGCCGGCCGTGACCACAGCATCGACCAATTGCGTCGGGCTGTAAGTCGTCACAGTTCCGCTCCTGGCGGTAAACACGGCTGGTCCGGTATAAATATCGGCAATCGCCAGGGCACGCTCGGACAGACGCCGCGCATCAGGGCTTTCGCGCAGCGGTGCATTGAGGATGACGGTCTCGGTGACGCCGCGGACATCGCGGGTAAATACCAGATTATTATCGGCATTCAGCTCGCCGGCCCAATTGTCCTCGCCCTCGTCGGAGAAGCTGTTGAGACGCTGGGCCGTCGCTTCGATGGCCGCCGCTTCGGGCTCGGGAACCAGCGCACCCGACAGCGCCGCCGCTTCCAGCGCGAAGCCCGGCGCGCGAACACGCAGCCGGTCGACCGAAGCCTTCACAGCGCGTGCCGTGCCAACCCGGTCGGCCAGATCGGCGCCGGTGATGACCTCACCATTGGCCAGGCGCAGATCGGCCTCGCTGGTGCCTTCCTCGATCAGATAGGCATCCATCTCGGCCTGGTCTTTGACATAGCGTTCCGAGCGGCCCTTGGTGATCTTGTAGAGCGGCGGCTGGGCGATGTAGAGATGGCCGCGCTCGATCAGCTCGGGCATTTGCCGATAGAAAAACGTCAACAAAAGCGTGCGGATATGCGCGCCGTCGACATCAGCATCGGTCATGATGATGACTTTGTGGTAGCGCAGTTTGTCGTAATTGATCTGGTCGCGGCCGATCCCGGTACCAAGCGCCGTGATCAGGGTTCCAACCTGGTCAGAGCCGAGCATGCGGTCGAAACGCGCGCGCTCGACATTGAGAATTTTACCGCGCAGCGGCAGCACGGCCTGATTGCCCCGATGCCGGCCCTGCTTGGCAGAACCGCCGGCGGAATCACCCTCGACGATGAAGATTTCGGACTTGGCCGGATCCTTTTCCTGGCAATCGGCAAGCTTGCCGGGCAGGGAGGAAATTTCCAGCGCCGACTTGCGCCGTGTCAGCTCGCGCGCCTTGCGCGCCGCTTCGCGGGCAGCGGCCGCCTCGATGATCTTGCCAACGATCTGTTTGGCTTCGACCGGATGTTCCTCGAACCATTCCGACAGTGCCTCGCCGACAATGCCCTCAACGGCCGGGCGCACTTCGGAGGAGACCAGCTTGTCCTTGGTCTGGGAAGAGAATTTCGGATCCGGCACCTTGGCCGACAAGACGCAGGTCAGGCCTTCACGGGCATCATCGCCGGTGATGGAGATTTTCGCCTTCGCCGCCAGGCCCGAAGAGGCCGCATAGCTGTTGACGATACGCGTCAGTGCACCGCGGAAGCCGGCCAGATGGGTGCCGCCATCACGCTGCGGGATGTTGTTGGTGAAGCAGAGAACATTCTCGTGATAGCTGTCATTCCACTCCAGCGCCGCCTCGACCATCACGCCATCGCGCTCGCCCTGGATCAGGACCGGGACCGGGAAGAGTGGCGTCTTGGTGCGGTCGAGATGGCTGACGAAAGCAGCAACGCCGCCCTCATAGACCATGGTGTCGGACCAGACCTCATCGGCACGCTCATCGCGCAGGGTGATCTTGACCCCGGAATTGAGGAAGGCGAGCTCACGCAACCGGTGCTGCAGCGTATCGCGATCAAACTCGATCATGGTGAAGGTCTGCTCGGACGGCATAAAGCGCACCTCGGTGCCCGTCTTGCCCTTCTCGACATCGCCAATCACCTTGAGGTCTTCATCGGCGACGCCGTGGCGGAAGCGCATATGGTGGGCCTTGCCCTTGCGCCAGATCGTCAGGTCGAGCCATTCCGACAGAGCGTTGACGACCGAAACCCCGACCCCGTGCAGACCGCCGGAGACCTTGTAGGAATTCTGGTCGAACTTACCGCCGGCATGCAGCTGGGTCATGATGACCTGTGCCGCTGACATGCCTTCGCCGATATGCATATCGGTCGGGATGCCGCGACCATCATCACGAACACTGGCCGAACCATCGGCATACAGTGTCACAAGAACCTCGGAACAATGGCCCGCCAAAGCCTCATCGATCGCATTGTCGACGACTTCATAGACCATGTGGTGCAGGCCCGAACCGTCATCGGTATCGCCGATATACATGCCGGGACGCTTGCGGACGGCATCAAGCCCCTTCAGGACCTTGATCGATTCCGCATCGTATTCGTGATTCGCTTGTTCGCTCATGGCTTTGTTGTACCGCACACGGAGTCCCGTGGCCATACGCGCGCGCACGCGTGAGTCTTGTGTCAGCGCAGTAAAAGCACGCCCGCAATCGCCAGCATCACGCTGCCGGTTAGAATGTCGGCGCCACGCCGAACCGCAGGCGTTTTCAGCCAGTCGCGCGCCTTGTGAGCGGCAGCGATATAGGCCGCCGCCGTCGGCACGGCGAGGCCGGTCATGATCAGCAGCATCAGCGCATAAACCGGCGGCGTGATCGCCTCGAGCGGGATGAAGGCCGGCACCAGGGTCAGGTAGAAAACAATCGG
>JBNMNI010000201.1:0-3614 GCA_051275375.1 Maricaulis sp.
TTGTCGGCCGGCATGCTGGTCCCGGCGATCGTGGATCTGTTTGCGCAGGAGACCGAGAGCGCACGCGCCTTCTTCCTCTCGGCAGTACTGGGCCTGTTCTTCGGCGGCTCGGTCTCGCTGGCCAATCGTGGCCCTGTCGATTTCATAACACCGCGCGGCGTCTTTCTGTTGATGGTCGGCGCCTGGATCGCCCTGTCGATCACGGCCGCCCTGCCGATGCGCCTCGCCGACCAGGGCATGAGCTGGACCGACGCGCTGTTCGAGGCGGTTTCCGGACTGACGACAACCGGCTCGACCGTGCTGACCGGGCTGGATTTCCGCCCGCCGGGCCTCCTGCTCTGGCGTGCCATCCTGCAATGGGTCGGCGGCATTGGCATCATCGTCACCGCAATGGCCTTCTGGCCGATGCTCGGGGTTGGCGGGATGCAGCTCTTCCTGCTCGAGACCGGCGACAAGACCGACAAGGTGCTGCCCAAAGCCACCCAGATCGCCGCCAATATCTCGGCCGTCTATGCCATGCTGACGCTTGCCTGCGCCGTGGCCTATCTGATGTCGGGCATGAATCTGCTCGACGCGACCGCGCACGCCATGGCGACGCTCTCGACAGGGGGGTTCTCGACCAGCGATCAGTCGATGGGCAAATTCATGCACACCGGCGCCGACATGATCACCCTGGTCTTCATGATCGCCGCGGCCCTGCCCTTTACCCTGCTGGTTCTGGCGATGCGGGGCAAACCGCTGGTGATCCTGAAAGACGCCCAGGCGCGCGGCTTCCTGTTCGTGGTCCTGGTCTCATCGGCGGTATTGACCGGCGTTCTGGTCGCTACCGGCGTCCATGGCGACGACCCGGCCTGGCGGATGGCGAGCTTCAACGCCGTCTCCGTCATCACCGGCACAGGATATGCGACGACGGATTACGGCGCCTGGGGCGCCGCGGCGGAAGCGACGTTCTTCGTCTTCATGTTCATTGGCGGCTGTGCCGGCTCGACCAGTTGCAGCATCAAGATCTTCCGCTACCAGATCGCGGGAACCGCCATCCGCCGCTATCTCGCCCACCTGCTGCGCCCCAATGCCATCTTCCCGATGCGCTATAATGGGCGGCCGGTCGCCGATAGCGCCCTGCATTCGGTGCTCGGCTTCTTTTTCGTCTTCTTCGCCGTCTACGCGATCAGCGCAGCCCTGCTCTCGGCGATCGGGCTCGACCTGACGACGGCCCTGTCGGGCGCGGCGACGTCGCTGGCCAATGTCGGACCGGGCCTGGGTGACATCATCGGCCCGGCAGGCACATTCCAGCCGCTGCCGGACGCGGCGAAATGGATTCTGACCGCCAATATGCTGATCGGCCGGCTGGAAGTGCTGGCCGTGCTCGTGGTGATCATGCCGCGCTTCTGGCGGTCCTGAGGGTTTGGCGCAATACCGACGGCGATGAGCCGGCAGGGTTCAGGGCTCGACCGCCTCGACCTCGCCGGGCAGGAAATTCCAGTCGCGATTGCAATACTCGCAAGTCATCACGATCTGTCCGTCGCGGGTCATGTGCGCCTGATCGTCGGCGGGGAAGCTGGCGATAATCCGCAATAGGCGTTCGCGCTCGCACGAACAGCGCCGCTGCAGCACTTCGGAACCGAAAACCCGCACACCATCTTCGTGGAACAGGCGATAGAGCAGCCCCCCCGCCGATAGCAACGGGTCGAGCAATTCGTCATCGCTTATGGTTTCGAACAAGGCGCGGACATGGTCCCAGTCATCCTTGGCGGAGCCGCGGCTCTCATCGCCGGCGACGGCCTGCAAGAGTGCGCCGCCACCGCGCCACTGCTTGCCGCCCTCCTGGGTCCACACTTCACCGACGGCCATGCGCAGCCGGGTCGGTGTCTGTTCGGACTGGGTGAAATAGTGTTCTGCGATCGCGGCCAGACTGCCGCCCTCAAGCGGCACCACGCCCTGGTACTGGTCCATCTCGGGACCCTGATCGATCGTCATCGCGAAATAGCCCTCGCCAAGCAGGGTCTTGATCATTGGCGTGCCCGGCGGCGCCGTAGCGATGGCATTGAGCACTGCGTCGCGATCCATCTTGGCAAAGCCGCGCACACCCTCCCCCGTCACATATTCGGCAACGAAAAAGGAAACCGGCCCGGTCCCATTGGCCTGGATGATCAGCCGCCCGTCGAATTTGAGCGCCGGGCCGACCAGGCCCGCGAGCACGACCGCCTCGCCCAGCAGACGCGCGACCGGCTCGGGGAAATCATGCGCCGATAATATCTGGTCGAGCGTGCCGGCGGAGCGGAGGACACGCCCCCGCACCGCGCGCCCCTCGACCTGGAAGCCCGCGATGAAGTCTTCCGGCTCGCCGGGGTGTGCGGGCGCAATATCAGTCATGGAATTCGCCTAAAGTGCGCTGAGCGCCTCGTCGAGGATGGCTATCGCCTCGCTGGCATCTTCACGCGTGATGATCAGTGGCGGCGCCATCCGGGCGACATTGTCGCCGGCAGCGCCGATCAAGAGATGGCGTTCGCGCGCCTTGACTACAAGCTGCTTGGGATCGAATCCCGCTTTCAGCTTCAGTCCGAGCAACAGGCCCTTGCCGCGCACTTCCTCGACCTTGTCGGGATGGCGGTCGGCGAGCCCGTGCAATTGCTGTTGCATGAAATTCGCAACCTCGACGACATGCTCGAGGAACCCTTCCGAGGTCAGCTCGTCGAACACGGCATTGCCGACGGCCATGGCCAGGGGGCCGCCGCCATAGGTGGAGCCGTGCGTGCCAACCACCATGCCGGCCGCCGCAGCCTCGGTCGCCAGACAGGCGCCCATCGGGAAACCGCCGCCAATACCCTTGGCCGAAGCCAGGATATCGGGCTGGGCATCCTCGACCCATTGATAGGCAAACAGCTTGCCGGTCCGGCCAGCGCCACACTGAACCTCGTCATAGATCAGCATCAGGCCGTTTTCATCGCAGATCTGGCGCAGGCCACGCAGGAAGGCGTCATCGCCGGCGCGCACGCCGCCCTCGCCCTGCACCGGCTCGACACAGATCGCGGCGGTCTCTTCCGACAAGACGGCGCGCACAGCGTCGAGATCGCCGAATTCGACAGGGTCGAACCCCTCCATCGCCGGACCGAAGCCTTCGAGATATTTTGGATTGCCGCCGGCATTGATGGCGCCATAGGTGCGGCCATGAAATGCGCCGGTAAAGGTGATGATGCGATAGCGCTGCGGATTGCCGGACACATACTGATAGCGACGTGCCGTCTTCAACGCGCACTCAATCGCTTCCGTGCCGGAATTGGTGAAGAAGACACGGTCTGCGAACGTCGCCGCCGTCAGCTTGTCGGCCAGCTCAATCCCGGCCGGAACCCGGAACATGTTGGACAGATGCCATAGCTTGCCGGCCTGTTCGGTCAGGGCTGCAACCACTTTCGGGTGCGCGTGACCGAGGCAGTTCACAGCGATGCCGGCGATAAAATCCAGATAAGCATCACCGGCTTCGGTGTACAGACGAACGCCTTTGCCGTGATCGAAAACGAGTTCTGGCGGAGCATAAGTATCCATCATAGGCGCAGGCATCGGGTCTCTCCGGACTGGGTAACGCGCCGCTGTTCGGCACGGATACGGTCTAGGCC
>JBNMNI010000202.1:0-3610 GCA_051275375.1 Maricaulis sp.
GGGAAATTGAATGACGATTCTGGTTACAGGTGCGGCGGGCTTTGTCGGGTTTCATGCGGTCAGCGCCCTGCTGGATCGCGGTGAGGACGTCGTCGGCATCGACAATCTGAACGCCTATTACGACCCGGCCCTGAAACTCGCCCGGCTGGACGTGCTCAAGGCGCGCGAGGGCTTTCGCTTCGAGAAGATGGAGCTCGCCGACAATGCGGCGGTTCTCGCCCTTGTCGAACGGGTCCGCCCCGACCGGATCCTGCATCTGGGTGCCCAGGCCGGCGTGCGCTATTCCATCGACCAGCCCTTCGCCTACGCCAATTCCAACCTGCACGGCCATCTTTCCGTGCTTGAGGCGGCGCGGCATCTCGGCGACGAGCTGAAGCATCTCGTCTACGCCTCATCCAGCTCGGTTTATGGCGAGCGTTCGGCTGTGCCCTTCCGCGAGGATGATGTGACGATGCAGCCGGCCTCGCTCTATGCGGCGACCAAGCTGGCCGATGAATTGATGAGTTCGGCCTATGCCAGCCTTTACGGAATCGCTGCGACCGGATTGCGCTTCTTCACCGTCTACGGGCCCTGGGGCCGCCCCGACATGGCCTATTGGCTGTTCAGCGAGGCGATGTATGCGGGCGAGCCGATCAAGGTCTTCAATAATGGCGAGATGGAGCGCGATTTCACCTATATCGACGATATCATCGCGCCGCTCCTGCGCATTCTCGATGATACGCCGACGCGCGGCCATCACGACGTGTTCAATATCGGCGGGTCTTCGCCGGTCCGGCTGATGGACATGATCTCGACGCTGGAAAACGCCCTTGGCATGACGGCCGAGAAGATCATGCTGCCGATGCAGGCCGGCGACGTTACGCGCACCTATGCCGATGTCTCCAAGCTGGAGCGTGTCTATGGCTACCGGCCGGGCGTGCGGCTCGAGGAAGGCCTGGGCCGTTTCGCCGACTGGTATCGCGAATGGCGTAGGCGCGAAGCCTAGGCGCCTCGTCCTTCGGTCTTCAGCACGGCCTCGGCGACCTTGCGCGCTGCGGTGCCGAGTTCGGGATCATTGAGGGCGAAGGCGAGGGTGGCGCGCAGATAGCCCAGCTTGTCGCCGCAATCATACGAGGTGCCCTCATACTCGACGGCGTGGAAGTCCTGGTGCTGCATCAGGCGCGCCATCGCATCGGTCAGCTGGATTTCGCCGCCAGCGCCTGCGGCCTGGTCCTCGAGATATTTGAAAATACTGCCCTGCAGGATATAGCGCCCGGTAATGGCCAGATTCGACGGTGCCTTGTCGAGCGGAGGTTTTTCGACCATGCCGCGCATGCGGATCCGGTTGCCCTGGCGCTCGATCGGGTCGATCACCCCGTATTTATTGACGTCTTCCGGTGCGACCTGCTCAACCGCGATGATATTGCCGCCGGTGTCCTCATAGGCCGCAACCATCTGCGCCAGGCAGCTTGGCTCGGCGCGCACCAGAACGTCGGGCAGCAGGATGGCGAAGGGCTCGTCGCCGATAATGTCGCGGGCACACCAGATCGCATGGCCGAGGCCGAGGGGGGCCTGCTGGCGCACGAAACTCATCGAACCCGGTGTCGCGCGCGTCCGGTTCAGGATTTCGAGAATTTCCGTTTTTCCCTTGTCCTGCAAGGTGGCCTCGAGCTCGTAGGCGCGGTCGAAATAATCCTCGATCGCGCCCTTATTGCGGCCGGTGACGAAGACGAAATGCTCGATCCCGGCGGCAATGGCTTCATCGACGACATACTGGATGGCGGGCCGGTCGAACACCGGCAGCATTTCCTTGGGGATGGATTTGGTGGCTGGCAGGACGCGCGTTCCCAGGCCGGCAACGGGCAGGACGGCTTTGCGAACTCGTTTCATGACAGACAACTCCCCTGATCTTCTTCGTTAGCGCACGCCTATCGGATCGATCCGCTGCCGTCCAGCTTACGCATTCACTTCGCGTAAGGGCTGACGTCCTATATGTTTTGCGCAAACCAGTATTTGGAACCGCAAATGGGCAAGAAATACTTCGGCACGGATGGCATCCGCGGCCTGACCAACGCCTTCCCGATGACGGCCGAGACCGCGCTGCGGCTCGGCATGGCAGCGGGCCGGCATTTCGTGCGCCATACCGGCCGGCATTCGGTGGTGATTGGCAAGGATACGCGCCTGTCTGGCTATATGATCGAATCCGCCCTCGTGGCCGGCTTCACCGCTGTCGGGATGGATGTGTTCCAGTTCGGTCCCTTGCCGACGCCGGCAGTCGCGCTGATGACGCGCTCACTACGCGCCGATCTGGGGGTGATGATCACCGCCTCACACAATCCCTACCATGATAACGGCATCAAATTATTCGGGCCCGAGGGCAAGAAGCTCGATGACGTCACCGAGCTGCAGATCGAGGCGCTGATGGATGGCGGCCTCACAGAAGACCTGGCGGCACCGGGCGATCTCGGGCGCGCCAAGCGGATCGATGATGCCCAGGCGCGCTATGTCGAGATCGTCAAATCGACCTTTCCGCGCAATCTGAACCTGTCCAGCCTGCGACTGGTGATCGATTGCGCCAATGGCGCTGCCTACAAGGTCGCCCCGACGGCGCTGTGGGAGCTGGGTGCCGATGTGATCCCGATCGGGGTCGAGCCCAATGGGTTCAACGTCAATGAGGATTGCGGCTCGACCGCGCCGGCGCGCCTGGCCAAGGAAGTCGTCAAATACCGCGCCGATCTCGGCATTGCGCTGGACGGCGATGGCGACCGGCTGATCCTGTGCGACGAGAAGGGCCGCGTCATCGATGGCGACCAGATCCTGGGCATGCTGGCGCGCCATTGGCACAAGACGGGCGAACTCGCCAAGCCGGCAATCGTGGCAACGGTGATGTCCAATCTCGGACTTGAACGCTTTCTCGAGGGCGAGGGCATTGCGCTCGAGCGCACCCAGGTCGGCGACCGCTATGTTTCCGAACGCATGAAGGAGACCGGCATCAATCTGGGCGGCGAGGCTTCAGGCCATATCGTGATGCCGGATTTTGCCCCGACCGGGGATGGTCTGATCGCGGCGCTGCAGGTGCTGCGCGTGCTGGTCGATTCCGGTCAGCCGGCCAGCTCGGTCTTCCGGGTATTCAAACCGGCGCCGCAATTGCTGGAAAATGTCCGCGTCAAGAAAGGGCCGTCCCTGCTGGCCCATGCCGATGTCCGCGCGGCGATCGCCGATGCCGAGCTGCGCATGGGCGCGAGCGGGCGCCTGCTGGTGCGCGCTTCGGGCACGGAGCCGGTGATCCGGGTGATGGCCGAGGGCGATATGAAGCTGATCCGCAGCGTGGTCGATGATGTACGATCGGCGATCGAACGGGCGGCTGCCTAGTGACGACTGCCGCGAAATCGGCACCCGGCCAGATCGTCGAGCTGCAATATCTCCGTGCGCTGGCCGTGTTGCTGGTGGTGTTTGCCCATATCCACCAGACTGAGGGGCGATTGCTTGGCGAGCAGCTGCTGGGCGGTTTTGCCTATTTCGGCTTTAGCGGCGTCGACGTGTTTTTCGTCATTTCCGGCTTCATCATCCATCATATTTACGGCAAGACGTCCGGCTTCCGTCCGCGCTTTTTTCTGGCCCGGCTGAATCG
>JBNMNI010000203.1:0-3589 GCA_051275375.1 Maricaulis sp.
TGAACTCAATGAAGAAAGCTGAAGCCGCCGCACCGGCTGAACCGGCCGTTCCGCCGCGCGATGAGGTCTTGCTGGAAGAGATCCGCGACCTGCTGGCGAAAAAATAGAGCGGCGCAAAGGCGATAAACAACCCCGCGGATCGCCTGATCCGCGGGGTTATTCATGTCTGGGTATCGGGCAGCGCGCTACTCGCCAAAAGAGCCCGCCGCGCCGGGAAACACCACCGGTGTTTCCGAACCGTCAAGTGCGACCGCCGAGACGCCGAAATAATAATTGTCGATCACCACGTTTTCCAGCGTGTATTCCGCCACCGGTCCGACGAAACGGCTATAGGTCCATTGCGGCTGATCGGTCAGGCGCCAATGCACGCGATAACCGGCCAGATTGGCCGCCGCCGGACCGGTTGCGAGCGTCCAGCTCAGATGCGTGCTCGGCTGGACGGCGCCTTCGATGCTGACATTGGCGGGGATTGGCGGTGCGCCGGCAATCTGGGCCATGGTCGCGATATTGAGCGCCGTCAGCCTGGCGGCATAATCGAAATTGACGCCCTCAATGGTGTCGCCATAGACGCGGCCATCCTCGGTGCGCAGATCCTGGTGCTGGCGGTCGTAATGCTCATTGGTTTCCATGATGCGCACGCCGGGGATGCCGACGGCATTGAAGGGGCGGTGATGGCCGCCGCGGGCAAAGCGATCGAGCCGGTAGACCATCATCACGTCGAGATTGGGCACATATTGATCGGCGGTGCGGTCGATGAAGCGGGCCAGATTGCGCGAGGGGCTGTCGACCTCGCCGCCGGTGAAGCGGCGCGCCCGCGCCTCTTCCACCGTTTCGACATCGCGCGTACCCTCGGAGAAGACGCGGGCGGTGGCATTGTCAATGACACCGTTAATGCCCTCGATATTGCCGATCATGTCGTTATTGAGCACGGCCTTGATGCGCCAGCCGGCCTCGAGCGCATGGGCCGCAACGATCTGGCCGCCAAACAGGCCCTGCTCCTCGCCCGACAGTGCCGAATAGATGATGGAACCGTCGAACTGGTGCTGGCTGAGCACCCGTGCGGCTTCCAGCACGCCGGCGAGGCCGGAGGCATTGTCATTGGCGCCGGGGCTGTCAGAGGTGCCGTCGAGCGGGTCGGTGACGCGGCTGTCGATATCGCCGGTCATCAGCACGAAGCGATCCGGGTCTATGCGGCCGCGCTGGATCGCGATGACGCTGACGACCTCGGTCGGTTCGGGAATGCGCGTCTCGCCGGAAATCGTGTCGGATACATACATCACTTCAAGGCAGCCGCCGCATGTCGCAGAGATGCGCTCGAATTCGTCATGGACCCAGCGCCGCGCCGCGCCGATGCCGCGCGTGTCGCTTTGCGTTTCCGACAGGGTGTGACGGGTACCGAAGCCGACCAGGGTGCGGATATCCGCCTCGATCCGGTCAGCCGAAACGGCGGCGACATAATCATGCACCGCCAGGACTTCAGACGGCGGCGCCTGCCGCGGCGCCTGAGCCTGGGCCGCAGAGGCGGTTGCAAGCAGCACCGCTCCGAGTGAAACCAGTTTGCGCATCACATCACTCCCGATCAAACAAATCACCGCGACAGTCTTCGCGGGCCAAGGCCAACGGTCAAGCTCTGGTCGCCGACCGGGCTGGGAATGATCACACTTCAGCCCATCGCCGCGCCGGAAATCCTTGAAGCGGGGCAGCTGCACACGCTGTTGCAAATCTCGCCATGCCGGCAATGATGCCGTCATCAATCCAGTGTCAGGACGCGATAAAATGACGAATACCCAGGCAATCCTTCACGTCCTCGCCAATTACGCCAACTTCTCCGGCCGCGCCGGGCGCCGGGAATACTGGAGCTGGGCCATCGCGCGCTGGCTGATCCTGACAATCCTGCCCGCCCTGGCCGTGCTGGCCGCCTTCGCGGGCTCTGCTGGCAGCTTTCTCCAGCTCTCCACCGTGTTTGGTACGGTCTTCCTGGCCACGCTTTTGCCCGATATCGCAGTTTCGGTGCGGCGCCTGCATGATGGCGGCCGCTCAGGCTGGTGGTTGCTCTGGATGAATCTCATCCCGGGTGTCGGCTTTATTCTGCTGCTCGCCTTCATGCTCGAGGGTGATGACACGGCGAACCCGTTCGGTCCGGCCCCGCAGGCGCAAACCGGTATTGCGCGCAGCTGAACGGCGCCAATGCCTATGTCATCCGGGGCGTGCCCGGCAATGCGGACAGCTTTGCCCGCGCGGTGATCCAGGCTTCAAGTCGATCGAGATCGGGGATTTCGATCCGCCCATAGCCCGGCTCGATCAGCCCCAGCTTCTGCAACCGGCCCAGGGCCTTGCCACTGGAGACGCGCGAAACGCCCAAGGCGAAGGCCAGCTCGGTCTGGGTACAGCGAACACGATCAGCCCGCCTGGCAGAACGTGCCATCTGCCAGATCAGCTTCGCCACACGAACCGGCAGCGGCAGGCGCCGCATATCGTCGAGCATTTCCACCGCCGCGTGCAAGCGGCCGGTGATCGCGGTCAACATGATCCGGCTGAGCTCGGGCTCATCTGCAAGGATGGCGTCGAAGGCCGTCCGGCTGATCTGATCGATCACCGTCGCGCCAATCGCCACGGCGTCATGGGTGCGTGGCAGATCTGCAAACAGCGAGAATTCGCCGAAACACTGCCCCGGCCCCATGACCGTGATGACGACATAGGAGCCATCAGCGCCTGGATTGCCGATCCGCACGGCGCCGGAGCGCACCATTGACAGGCCGGGCCTGATATCGCCGCGGGCATGGATCAATGCGCCATCGGGATAACGTACCGGCGTACCGCGCGCGCGCAGCAATCCGGCCAGGCGCGGCGTCAACAAATCGCCCAGGGCCAGCATGCCAAAATCGAGCAAATCGGACATGCGGACCCCAATTGCAAACTTCTTGGCATTCTAGCGGCTCGCAAGGGGCTAGTTCAAGTCCATCCCATCGCTTGATGCACTCGAAGGACGGACCCGCCCCATGAAACCGGAATATCTCGCTGTCCTCGCCGTTTTCTTCACCTTCGTCGCGCTCGAGATCGCGCTGACGGGTTTCTTCCGCAAGCCGGGACAGACCCGCGAGGATGTCTGGGTTGAACTGGTGTCAGGCTTCGGTCTGATCCTGCTGATCCAGCCGCTGGCCGTTCTCGGCGGTGGCCTGGTCGCCAGCCTGGTCGCACCGCAAGCCGAAGGCATGCTGTCGGGCTGGCCGGTTCTCGGCCAGCTCGCCCTGCTACTGGTGTTCGATGATCTGTCGCAATACTGGTGGCACCGCGCCTCGCACACCCTGCCCTGGCTCTACAAGCTGCACCGCCCGCACCATAATGCGGAATATCTCTCGATCCGCGTCGTCTATCGCAACAACCTGTTCTACTACATGCTGATGCCCGGCTTGTGGATGTCCGGCGCCCTGATCTATCTCGGGCTTGGCTGGATCTATGCCGCCTATCTCGTCGTCAAGATGAGCGTGATTTTCGGGGCCCATTCCGACGTGCGCTGGGACGAGCCGCTCTACAAGATCAAATGGCTCTCGCCGCTGATGTGGGTGGTTGAGCGCACGATCTCGACGCC